>NZ_JBQCMZ010000007.1:0-207175 GCF_051964675.1 Cytobacillus sp. SAFR-174
TTTCGAACCGCCGTATACCGAACGGTACGTACGGTGGTGTGAGAGGTCGGGGGTTAATCACCCCCTCCTACTCGATTTCGCTTGTAAAGTGAAGTTTTAAGTTTTTTTCAGAAATATAAGCCTTGACATTGCGGCAAATCCTGGACTGTCGTATGATTAAATACATAATTGTTCATGTGTAACTACTCACAAATTAGGATAAAAAATGAGTAGGTTATGTCGTGTTGCTGTAAAATATAAAATAATAGAAGTGACCGCTAATTAAAGAAGGAGTGTCAGTAATGAATGTAACAATATATGATGTGGCAAGAGAAGCGAATGTATCAATGGCAACGGTTTCTCGTGTTGTAAATGGCAACCCGAATGTTAAACCGGCAACAAGAAAGAAAGTAATGGAAGTAATTGACCGGCTTGGATACCGTCCTAACGCAGTTGCAAGAGGATTGGCAAGCAAGAAAACCACTACAGTCGGTGTGATCATTCCCGACATTTCCAGCACCTTTTTTGCAGAACTGGCAAGAGGCATAGAAGATATTGCGACAATGTACAAATACAATATCATTCTCAGCAACTCCGACCAGAATATCGAAAAAGAGATGCACTTGCTCAATACTATGCTAGGGAAACAGGTGGATGGTATAGTCTTCATGGGCGGCAACATTACGTCCGAGCTTGTTGAAGAGTTTGAAAAGTCTCCGGTTCCAATTGTGCTGGCCGGCTCTATTGAAGAAACAGGCAAAATTCCATCCGTAAATATTAATTATGAACAGGCAGCATTTGATGTCACAAAGTCATTTATTGAAAAAGGCCATAAAGATGTAGCGCTTGTGGTAGGACCCCTTCGTGAGCCGATTAATCAGGAAAAGAAGCTTGCAGGTTATAAGCGTGCATTGGAAGAATCTGAAGTATCCTTCCGCGAGGATTTGGTGGTTGAAGGAGATTATACGTACGATTCAGGTATAGAAGCCTTTGAAAAGCTGCTTGAGGCCGACCCTCGTCCAACTGCTATATTTGCGGGATCTGATGAGATGGCTTTAGGAATCGTCCATGGGGCTGAGGATAAAGGCTATCATGTCCCGAAAGACTTTGAGGTCATCAGCTCAGACAATACCAGATTGACCTTAATGGTCCGTCCCCAGCTGACGTCAGTTGTACAGCCATTGTATGATATCGGTGCAGTTGCCATGAGATTGCTTACGAAACTTATGAATAAAGAATCTGTCGATGAGCAAATTGTTGTACTCCCACATCGAATTGAAGAACGAAGCTCAACAAAATAAGAAACATGCCGATATAAAAGAAAAGCGGAAGCGCCTCGACCATCCCCGACAAGCGCTGGAGGTCCAGAAGTTGAAGTCGTTCTTTGACTTCAGCATCTGGACCGAAGTGACTCGGGGGGCTAGGCGCTGCAGCTGGACAAGGGAAGAAAGAAAAACGCCTTAATTTGAAAGGCGTTTCTTTCTGTCAAAGTTTATCGCAGTCTAACGGGCAGCAAGATCCCCACTTCAAGACTCAGTGGAATCAAAGGAGATAAGTGGGGGTCAAACTGCCCGTAAAGGCCCGATTGGTTCAACTAACAATCAGCGGGGAGAAAAGCACTCCCACTGATTGAAGTTTCACTTTATCCTAAAACTTTTAGATAATGCAGTGAATCAGGGAGAGAGAGTATGAGAAAGTTCGATATGTTAACACCTGCAGGGTTAATGGTGGGCATGGCTATGCTTATTTTTGGGATTATGTGGAATGGTGGAGCAGATGGATTTTTATCATTTATTGACCCTTCATCAATCCTTATTGTTTTAGGGGGATTAATAGCCGGGCTGCTTGTTAGTTTTCCATTAAAAGATATCAGGCATATGCCCACAGTTTTTAAGCAGGTTTTTTCCAATGAAGAACAAAGCGTTGGCGAGATGATTGGAATTTTTGTCAAACTCTCTGAGCGTGCCCGGCGTGAAGGGCTGCTGTCGCTTGAGGCTGAAGTCGGGAAAGTTGAAGATTCTTTTATTCGGAAAGGCATTTATCTCGCTGTGGATGGCATAGAGCCGGATGTCATTACTGACATTATGAATGCCGAAATAATGGCGATGGAAGAGAGGCACAGAAAAGGCAGGAGCATTCTTGAAAGAGCGGGTGAGTACGCTCCCGCATGGGGAATGATAGGGACTCTGATCGGCCTGGTTCTGATGCTGAAAAATTTAAATGATCCCTCCACTCTTGGGCCAAATATGGCCATTGCCTTATTGACTACTTTATATGGCTCACTTCTGGCTAATCTTATTTTTCTGCCGATGGCAGCAAAGCTGGCTTTAAAGACAGAGAAGGAAGTGTTTTTAAAGGAGATCATTATTGAAGGGGTCATCGGTGTTCAATCCGGTCAAAATCCAAAAATTCTGGAGGAAAAGCTGAGTGCCTTTTTATCCTCTGAGGAACGGAGAGAGCTTGAGAGAGCTGTAAACGCGGGGGAGGCTTTGGATCATGAGGCGTAGGCGAAGACCTCCTGAGCCTCCCAAGGGTGCCCCGCGCTGGATGGTGACTTTTTCAGATCTCGTCACATTAATTTTGGTTTTCTTTATTCTGCTTTTTTCAATGTCACAGATCGATTTAATGAAATTTCAGACGATATCTGACTCCTTCAGGGACAGACAGGTGCTTGATTTCCAGCCGTCCATCATCCCCGCGGAGAATCAGGGAGAAATGAAAGAAAATACGGAAGAAGAAGGTAGCGGTCAATCTGATTCACTTGATAAGCTCCAGATGGAAATACAGTCCTTTCTGGATGAGAATGGATTAGAAGAGGTGATAGTGGCAAACAGAACGGAGCGTGGTGTTGTTCTCGTTCTGCAGGAACAGGTTTTATTCGAATCCGGGGAGGCCAGTCTTATAGACAGCTCATACCCTTTCCTGGATAAAGTAGGAACCCTGTTAGCAAACATGCCCAACCTGGTGAAGGTGGAAGGACATACTGATGACCGGCCCATAACCACATACAGATATCCGTCCAATTGGGAGTTATCTGCCGCCAGGGCCAGTACAGTAATCAGATATTTAACAGAAGGGCATAAACTTGACAGCCACAGATTTATGGCTGTCGGCTACGGGGAAACCCGTCCCATCGTTCCCAATTCCGGACCGGAAAATTGGGAGAAGAACAGGCGTGTTGAAATCATTATTTCTGATCCGAAATTTAATGAAGAGAATAATCAATAAACAGGTCTGGCTAAAGCCAGACCTGTTTATTTGCGTGTGAAGAAATGGCAGCCGGATGTTTCCGGCCAGTCACTTTCTTATTTAGACTCTGTCATTGATTTGTTCCGGATGGGATATAGAACCTTGTCCAATGTCCGGGCATTTTTTTCAGTTATTTCACTTTTTCGGGGGATAGGGTTATATAAATCAGCCGGATCTTCCCATTCAGAGGGAAGAGGCACAGGTGCGTGTTCTTTCCACTTATTTATCCATTCCTCCGGGATATTGCCGTAACAATTAGAGTTTTCAGTCATTTCGAGCCAAATCATGGCCCATGCCCGGGGAACAACTCGCCAAATATCATAGCCGCCGCCGCCGACTGCAATCCATTTCCCTCCGCAATATTCATGGGCAATTTCATGAGCCAGTTTCGGAATTTCCCTATAGATTCTTATAGTAGATGATAGATGGGTAAGAGGGTCAAGGTAATGTGCATCAGCACCATTTTGCGTCAAAATTACATCAGGCCTGAAAAATTCCGCAACCTCCCGAAAAGCTGTACGGTATGCATGCAGCCAGGAATCGTCTTCAGTGAAAGCATCCACGGGAATATTGAAAGAGAATCCATATCCTTTCCCTTGTCCCCGTTCATTGATATTTCCGGTACCGGGAAACAGGTATCGGCCTGTTTCATGAATTGATAGGGTGCATACATCCGGGTCATCATAAAAAGACCATTGGACACCGTCACCATGATGAGCATCAGTATCTACATACAGAACACGGGCTTTATACTTTTCCTGCATGTACTTTATGGCTACTGAGCTATCGTTGTAAATGCAAAATCCGGAGGCTTTTCCCCGAAAACCATGGTGAAGGCCTCCACCAAGGTGCAGTGCATGCTTAGCACGTCCGCTCATTACGGCATCAACGGCTGCCAGGGTGCCTCCTACTAAAAGAGAGCTCGCTTCATGCATATTGGGAAATACGGGTGTGTCCTCAGTTCCAAGACCATAGTTTTCGCATGATTCCTCCGGAAGCTGTCCCCGGCCGGCAAGCTTGACAGCATTCACATAATCAGGATCATGAATCAGGTGAAGCTCTTCATCCGCAGCCTGGCGGGGCGGGATAATATGAGTGTCATCGATGGCATTTATATTTTTGAGCAAATCGAGTGTCAGCTTCAGCCTTATCTGATTAAAAGGATGATTTTTGCCGAATTTGTAATTCAGCAGGTCTTCCGAATAAACAAATACTGAATCATGTATCATAGTGACATCCCCGGCATATTTGGCCATAAAACGTGGTGGCCTGCTTTTTTCAAATCTTCCACTACAAGCGTAGGGTTCATTGTCTGTACCCTTATCACGAGTATTTTGAATTTATCATCCGTTTTGTCAGGATATACAAGGACACTCTGGATATTTGCTTTCCTTTTGCAAATGACTTCAGCGATTTCAAACAGCATGCCCGCCTTGTTTGGCACCTTAACTTCAATCTGCGAGCCTGGCTGATGAGCTCCCGTCAATTGAACTAATGTATGAAGCAAATCGGTTTCTGTGACAATCCCAACCACCTTATTATCGTTTAATATAGGCAGGCAGCCAATCCGCTGCTCGTAAAAAACCGCAGCAATTTCTTCAGCAAAATCAAGCGGATGACCAGTGATGATATCTGTCTTCATAATCATTTTTAACGGTCTCTGCAGATCTTCCTTAAACAGTTCTGTATGAAAAATAGAAGGGGTGGCATCCCGGATATCTCTGTCTGTTACAAGTCCCTGGAGTCTGCCATCTTCATCTGTTATCGGCAAATGCCGGATTCTTTTTTCGCTCATAATTCTTATGGCGTCGGCAATCGTGTCTTCTTTTGACAAAGCAGTGACATCCGTTTTCATAATTTCTTCAACAATCACCTTAAATGCCTCCTTTTAAAGTGAAACTTCAATCAGTGGGGGTTTTCCTTATCCCCCACTGATTGTTAGTCGCGTTCTAGTGTTGCTAAGGTCTCCGCTAGCGCTTCGATCAATCGACACTGCGAACCCGATTGGTTCAACTAAGCCTCTGCCTGCGCGACGGCAAGTTTCACTGTATCTCACCAATCGGGCCTTTACATTATAAAGCGAGGCGACTTGCCTTGGGGTGACAAGCATAAGACGAGCAGATGGTGGGGAGTGCTTTTCTTCCCATCAGCTGATTGGCTTATGACCTCGAGCCCCTAGGAGCCGCAGCTAGATCGGGCAGTTTGCCCCCCACTTATACTCCTTTGATTCCTCTGAGTCTTGAAGTGGGGGTCTTACTGCCCGTTAGACTGCGATAAAATATATGGAGATACACTCATGCAGGAAAAATTATAGCATGAACTATGTATTTACACTTCTATTAATACATAAAGCGATTCATAAAGCGCAGGCGGTCAAATTGCTGCACAGAATCCTGGTCTACTCTTTTTCCGATTCGGGCCATCAGGCAGTTTGCAGGGTGAGAACTGATTTCCGGGTCATCTGTGGCGTACCATTCAAGACCGCCTGCATTCATCATCTTTTCCATGATTTTTCGATATTCCCATACATTCAGGCCAGTTCCTTTTAAATCCCAATGCCAATAATACTCTGTAGTTATAACAATATAATCCTCCATAGCATCATCCATCATAGATACTTTCAGGAGGCTCTTGCCTGTTCCTGAACCCCGGAAAGCAGGAATCACTTCTATAGCGCCCAATTCAATTAAATTATCCATCTTACCTTCCGACCAGCGTTCAAGAGGATCCGGATATAAGTAAGTGACATAGCCGACGATGGTATGTCTGTCTCGGGCCACTATTATTCTGCCCTCAGGCAATCCCGCAATTTCAACCAGGGCTTTATGCTGCTGTGCCGGCGGCCTGAAAGCGACAAGATCTTTATGAAACTCATAATCTGCCAATTTTTCGGGTGTAATTGGCCCCTCAATGATTAGTTTTCCATTGGCTGTTTTTAATTCCTTTGCATTATACGTTTTTTTATGTTCCATGTATTCACCACCCAGGTAGCATGATCAATGTATCTTCTATTATACATAAAAACGCGGATGATAAAGCGCTTTCACATAATTTTCTGTGTAATTTATAAAAGTTTGTGACAATTTACGAGTCTTGTCATAACTACTTTTTTCTTCTTTAAAATTTTAAAAATTGAGAAAATATAATGTTTATACTATAATAATATCAAATCTAAATAAGGGGGAGAATGATTTATGAAAGTGGAAGCGCTGCCAGTAACACAAGGGGACTTCAATTTAAAAAATTATGATGAACTTTATGCAAATTTCAACTGGGCTGATGTTGAAAAAGAATTTTCCTGGAAAGAAACCGGCCGCATGAATATGGCCTATGAGGCTATTGACCGTCATGCGGAATCTTTTAGAAAAAATAAGGTTGCCCTTTATTATCGCGATGGGGAGAGAAATGAGAAATATACTTTTAAAGAATTGAAGGAACTATCCAATAAAGCGGGAAATGCATTAAAAGCATATGGCGATGTTGAAAAAGGCGACCGGGTGTTCATCTTTATGCCGCGTTCTCCTGAGCTCTATTTTGCCGTATTGGGGGCTGTTAAGCTGGGGGCTATTGTGGGTCCTCTATTTGAAGCTTTCATGGAAGGTGCTGTCCGTGACAGGCTTGCTGACAGTGAAGCAAAAGTCCTGATTACAACACCTGAGCTGTTGGAACGGGTGCCTGTTGACCAGCTGCCTGCTTTAAAGCATGTATTCCTAGTTGGGGAAAATATAGAGGAAACCGGACCATATGTTAATTTTAATAAAAGAATGGCTGAATCCAGCAGGAAGCTCCCAATTGAATGGGTTGACGGAAACGATGGGCTTATTTTGCATTATACTTCCGGTTCAACAGGCAAGCCAAAAGGGGTGCTGCATGTACATAATGCAATGATTCAGCATTACCAGACAGCTAAATGGGTGCTGGACTTAAAAGAAGAAGATGTATATTGGTGCACTGCTGATCCAGGATGGGTAACCGGTACTTCATATGGTATTTTCGGCCCGTGGCTGACAGGGACTTCAAATCTTGTGGTCGGAGGCAGGTTCAATCCGGAGACTTGGTATAAAATGATTGAGGAGTATGGCGTTACAGTTTGGTATAGTGCTCCGACTGCATTCCGCATGCTGATGGGAGCGGGTGATGAAGTTGTGAAAAAATTTGATTTAAGCTCCCTTCGCCATGTCCTCAGTGTGGGTGAACCGCTAAATCCTGAAGTTGTCAGATGGGGTACAAAAGTCTTTAACATGCGCATCCATGATACATGGTGGATGACTGAAACAGGTGCACAGCTCATCTGCAATTATCCTTGCATGGAAATAAAGCCGGGATCCATGGGTAAGCCGATTCCGGGTGTAAAAGCAGCCATTGTCGATGATCAGGGAAATGAACTGCCGCCTAACCGTATGGGCAACCTTGCGATTAAAAAAGGCTGGCCTTCGATGATGCATACCATCTGGAATAACGAGCAAAAATATGAATCTTATTTTATGCCGGGTGATTGGTATGTTTCCGGAGATTCCGCTTATATGGATGAAGATGGATACTTCTGGTTCCAGGGCCGTGTAGATGATGTTATCATGACATCTGGCGAACGTGTAGGGCCGTTTGAAGTAGAGAGTAAACTGATCGAACATCCTGCGGTTGCAGAAGCCGGGGTTATCGGCAAGCCGGATCCTGTCCGCGGCGAAATTATTAAAGCGTTTGTTGCTTTACGGGATGGGCATGAACCTACTGAGGAATTAGTGGAAGAAATTCGCCAATTCGTTAAGAAAGGCCTTGCTGCCCACGCTGCTCCGCGTGAAATCGAATTCCGCGACAAGCTTCCAAAAACCCGCAGCGGCAAAATCATGCGCCGTGTGCTTAAGGCATGGGAACTGGATCTCCCAACCGGTGATTTGTCTACAATGGAAGATTAAGAAAGTTGAAGGCCGCTGTTCAAAAACAGCGGCCTTCATGTGCTTATGAAAGTATAAAACGGGAAAAGCAGACATCCAATCAATGGATCTCTGCTTTTCTTTTTAACCATTTTCAGCTGATGTCTCTCCATCTTCACCAGATTCTGCTGGTTTTTCTTCCTTGGGCTTTTCTTCGGCTGGCGGATCTTTCGGTTTTTCTTCCTTAGGCTTTTCTTCTTTTGGTTTATCTTCCTTAGGTTTCTCTTCTTCCGGCTTTTTGCCGATTTCCACTGCATTGGATGGAGCAGACTCTCTGCCGGCAATGTCAACGGCTGTTACATGGATTGAGCCGCTTCCAGCTTTAAAGCTAAGGGAGGAGCCGGCTTTTATGGTACCGACTTTTTTGCCTCCGTTATAGACACGGTAACCTATCACATCTTTTTCGGGGTGTGCGCCCCATGTAATGCTTTCACCCGAAGCTTTTATGCCTGGAGCTGCCGGGGATTTACCGTTGTCTTTAAGCTGGTCAGCGCTAGTCAGGATGCTCTTCCAGCGTTCTTTATTCGGAATTAGAGTACTTAAATTTGCTTTGATGCCGAACAGCTTTTGAATATATTCCGGATTCACAACCATTCCAGGTTCAGTAAACTCTTCAGGTGTTGAATCAAGTGCCATATATTTTTTATCGCCAATTCGTACAAGTTTTCCATTGCCGAGGCTGTCATCCACTTTTGTAGGAACAAATTTGGCATTAAATAAATCAGTCTCGACCAGGCCAGCTTTTGAACATGCCTCTGAAGGGAGCAGGCCGGAAATAGCACAGAATGAACGTCTTACGATCCCGCCCGGCATTTTAAAGCTTTCGCTTGGGTCCACAAGGTCAGGGGCAACATCATATGCTGCATTCATCAGGTCAGCCCACAGATAATTATTTCTCAGGCTATAGCTTAATGGGCCAGGAGCCTTCAATGATTTAGGCGTATCATAACCAGACCAGATGCCGAAGGTGACATTCGGGTTGGTTGCCACAAACCAGGCATCTATGAATTCAGTACCAGTACCTGTTTTTCCCGCCCAGTCAGAACCGAACTTTAATCTGCTCTTAATCGATGTGGCAGTTCCACTGTTAATAACGTCTCTCATCATATCGATTGTAAGGTACGCTGTCTGCGGGCTAAATACATCAACAGGCTCGGACTTATGCTGGAATATGACGTTCCCGTCTTTATCTGTAATTTTTTCAATCATATAGGCGTCAATAAATTTCCCGCCATTAGCAAACGTAGTAAATGCGTTCGTATTTTCTTCTACAGTTACACCGTATTCCAGTGATCCGATGGATGTAGACAAGTTTGTATAGTCAGGGCCGATAAGAGAAGTAAAGCCCATTTTTTCCAGGTAAGCAGCAGGCCGCTGTCCGACTATATCCTTATAGAGCTTTACAGCAGGGACATTGTAGGAATGCTTAAGTGCATGTCTGGCCGAAACGAGCCCGCTATAGGTATTTGTATAGTTCTTTGGCCAAGGTCTGTTTAGTCCCGGAGCAAGGTGCAGCGGCACATCAGGCAGAATGGTGCCCGGCGCTGCTTTTCCAAGTTCTATTGCCGGAGCATAGACTAAAAGCGGCTTCATGGTTGAACCATTTTGCCTTAGAGCGCTTGTAGCATGGTTCAGCTGCTCGCGTTTGTGATCGCGTCCGCCGACAAAGCTGATAATTTTACCGGTTTTATTTTCAATTAGGATCGCACCAACTTCTACAGGCTCCATGATTTGCTTGTTTTCACCAGTTTCCGGATCCTTCACGGTCTCAGGTTTGTCCGGCCCGTAATAAGGGTAGTTATCTTTGACCTGCTGCATCTTATCATAAATATCTTTATTTATCGTCGTATGGATCTGGAAGCCATTTTGACGGATCGTCCGGTCTGCAAGAGTCCTGTATTCCTCCCGGACCTCGTCATCTTCTTTTAAGTCCTTCTCTTCGTATCCATCATTTTTTGCGAGAATTTTAGTCATGATGTCTACTGCGCGTTCTTCTATTTCATACGTTAAATATGGATACTTTTCCAAAGGGCTCTCTGAAGCTGTGGTAAAATCCTTTGTCAGGTCGTAGGCAATAGCTTCCTCATATTGCTTCTGGTCAATCTTTCCGTCATCATACATTCTTTTCAGAACTGTTTTCATCCTAGAAAAACCTGGTTCCAGATTCTCTTTGACCGTTCCCTCCCTTGTAAAAGGAGTGTAGCCGAATGGACTCTGAGGGAGACCTGCAATGAAAGCGGCCTGAGGCAATGTTAATTCTTTTGCACTCACCCCAAATATACCTTTGGCAGCTGCTTCAACTCCGGCAATATTACGTCCGGACGCATTTCTTCCAAAGGTGGAAACATTGAGATATGCTTCCAATATTTCTTTTTTATCAAAGAATTTCTCCAGCCGCAAAGCAAGGAGAATTTCTTTTGCTTTCCGCTCGAAAGAAACTTCATTCGTTAAGATTTGGTTCTTTATCAGCTGCTGTGTCAGCGTACTTCCGCCGGATTGAACAGATGAATTTGTAACTTCCTGGAACAGTGCGCGCATGATCGCTTTTGGCACCACCCCATCATGCTCGTAGAAATACTCATCTTCAGTAGCTACCACTGCATTAATTAAGTGCTCCGAAACGTCATCAAGCTTAACTTCCTCACGTTCAAGGTCTGTTCGGAGCTTTCCGAGATATACATTGTTTGCAAAGTATAGTTCGGATGTTTCTTCATAGTCATAAATATCCTTTTTCATGCTGGCATAGGATCGAATGGGTTCATCCTTTACAAGCGAAGCGAAATAACCGGCTCCGAGTCCACCGGCAAATGCACCGCCAATGACAGCCAGGATGATAAAAAGCAAAGTAAGATTCCATATGACCTGGTATGTAATACTTGCGCCTTTAGCGGCTTTCTTATTACCAAAAAGGCCCGGATTCTGCCTCAATTTATCCATTAACATTTGAAACTTTTCTTTCATCGTATCAATCCCCCTAAAATCACCTATATTATAGCACAACGTGACAGCTCAATATGACATGGTTCGCCATTTATCTGAAATTTCCTTTTTTGCACAGGGATTTGACATTTGGCTCATTTATATGATAAAAATATTCTATCTTAGACGTTAAATATTTTACAGGCATTGATGGGAATCCAGTAATGCTTCTATCCCTGTTTCAGAAAGCCGGCGTTTGCTGCGAGCCGGTACAAATAGAAGGATGAATTACCTCCCTGAGCTTTCACTGTCAACCTGCACAGCAGTTATAGCAGTGGACGGAATTATCCGTTATTCTGAAAGAGTGGAGGACATTTGTCCTCAATCTGGGTGGTACCGCGCAAATGATCATGCGTCCCTGCATAATTGCAGGGGCGCTTTTTGTATGGTTAAAACCTTCAATGCCTTGAAAATAACTGTTGATTAGGAGGATATAAGATGAGCTTACTTGAAGATCTGCAATGGAGAGGAATTGTTTATCAGCAGACAGATGAAGAGGGTATCCAAAATACTCTCGAGAAAGAGAAAATTTCTTTATACTGCGGTGTTGACCCTACTGCTGACAGCATGCATATCGGACACCTGCTTCCATTTTTAACATTAAGACGTTTTCAAAAAGAAGGCCACCGTCCAATTGTACTTGTTGGCGGAGCCACTGGACTTATTGGTGATCCAAGCGGCAAAAGCGAGGAACGGAAGCTGCAGACTCTTGAAACAGTACAGCATAATGTGGACTGCATAAAGGGACAGCTGAAAAGAATTTTTGATTTTGAAAGTGAAAATGGTGCAATCATGGTTAACAACTACGATTGGGCAGGATCCATGGATATCGTTACGTTCCTGCGTGATTACGGGAAACATGTCGGAGTCAATTACATGCTCGCTAAAGACACCATTTCTTCCAGGCTGGAAACAGGGATATCCTTTACGGAATTCACTTATACCATCCTGCAGGCAATGGATTTCCTTCATTTATATGAGAACCATAACTGTAAAATGCAAATTGGCGGAAGCGACCAGTGGGGAAATATAACAACCGGACTTGAGCTTATCCGAAAAATGGCGCCTGAAGGTTCTAAGGCTTACGGCCTGACAATTCCTCTTGTAACGAAAGCGGATGGAACAAAGTTCGGCAAAACGGAAAGCGGCGCAATCTGGCTTGATCCTGAGAAAACATCTCCTTATGAGTTTTACCAATTCTGGATTAACACAGCAGATGCCGATGTAATTAAATACCTTAAATTCTTTACCTTCTTATCCCGTGAAGAAATTGAAAATCTTGAAAAAGCTGTTCAGGAAGAACCGCATCTCCGCAAAGCCCAAAAAGCACTTGCTGAAGAAATGACGCGTCTGATTCATGGAAATGAAGCATTAGAACAGGCTATCAAAATTACAGCTGCCCTCTTTAGCGGAGATATAAAAAACCTTTCGGCCTCAGAGATTAAACAAGGCTTTAAAGATGTTCCATCTTATGAGCATTCAGAAGGAGAGGAATTGGGCATAGTTGAGCTGCTTGTTGCTGCCAAAATTTCTCCATCCAAACGCCAGGCGCGTGAAGATGTGACGAATGGCGCTGTTTCAGTAAACGGAGAACGTGTAACAGAGCTTGATTACACTCTTACTGATAAAGACAAGATTGAAGGTCAATTTACTGTCATTCGCCGTGGAAAGAAAAAATATTTCCTGATTAAATACTAAAAATCAAAAGTCCTCCTGTGAAGGAGGGCTTTATTTATACAGAATTGAATCAAAAATAGGGGACAGATAGCTGATCCTGTTGATTAATGGAAAAATAAGGGTTGAGGGAGAAAAATGGTAGTTAGTTAATCCAGAGATATAACAAAAAAACTGCCGAAATGCATCGGCAGTTTTAATATTATTAACGAGAGTAGAATTCAACGATTAGAGATTCGTTGATTTCAGCTGGAAGTTCAGAACGCTCAGGCATACGAGTGAAAGTTCCTTCTAGCTTGTCTGCATCGAAAGATACGAAGTCAGGTACGAAGTTGTTAACTTCGATTGCTTCTTTAACGATGTCAAGGCTGCGAGATTTTTCGCGAAGTGTAATTGTTTGACCAGGTGCTACGCGGTATGATGGGATATCAACACGAGATCCATCAACCATGATGTGACCGTGGTTAACAAGCTGGCGAGCTTGACGGCGAGTGCGTGCAAGACCCAAACGGTAAACAACGTTATCAAGACGTGATTCAAGAAGAATCATGAAGTTTTCACCGTGCTTACCAGGCATTTTGCCGGCTTTATCGAATAAATTGCGGAATTGACGCTCATTTACTCCGTACATGTGACGAAGCTTTTGCTTCTCCTGCAATTGTAATCCGTATTCAGAGATTTTTTTGCGCTGGTTTGGACCATGTTGTCCAGGAGCGTAAGGACGCTTTTCTAATTCTTTTCCAGTACCGCTTAGAGAGATTCCAAGACGACGGGATAATTTCCAGCTTGGACCAGTATAACGAGCCATTTAAGACTCCTCCTTTTGTGTTTTTATTTGGGTAAAATAAAAACAGAAACAGATGCGCACAACAATCATGTTCATTTTGTTTTCATGTACCTTCGCCCTAGCAGCAGAGGGTTACACAGTACCCCATCCCCAGAAACATATAAGTCACCAAAGGCGACTGAAGCTGGTTGAGGAACAAAATGAGTACATCAAGGTGCTCACATAGGCTGCAATATTTTACACAAGGAGTATTATATAATTTTCAGAGGATAAAAGTCAAGGTTATCTTTATTTTTTACTTCTTTTGATTTAAAACATGTACTCATTATATGGCAAAGTTTTTTTCTAAACCATATTTCACAAAACTTGCAGGAGTCTCTTCGAAACTGTGATATAATAAAGAAAAATTTGGCAGATTACTATCCTGCTAAAAACCGAATTGAAACGAAATAGCCACATTTTTACCGGGATTATTAATTTTGGTCCGTTATAATATACCTTATTGGTTTAAAGATTCATGATCTGAGACATTTGATGGGTGATAAGAAGATGGATACACTTGAACGTCAAATCATACTTAATATAAAAAGCCGCTTTTTTGATATTATCGATACGGAGAACGGTTTCTTTCATTATGAAAAATTACTGAATGAAATGCTTTCTGCCATTCAGGCCCTTACCGAAGCGGATGAAATAACCCTCTGCGTTTTTAATGAATGGAAGCAGGAGTTTTTTGCAGAAGCTTCCACAAATCCGGATGCTTTGGATTCACGTCGGTTTTCAGGTGATTTAAAAAGATGGGCTAAAACAAACAGAGAGTTCCAAAGGTTAGACACGGAGGTTACGGAGGAACAAATCATGATTCCTCTTGTAAAAGGAAACCAGCTGCTGGGCTGTATGATTCTAACAGGGTCATCAGGCTGTTTTCACACTTATCCAGAAAAAGTTTTTCAGGAACTTAGCGAAGAATGCGGGCAATTTCTTGATAAAGCTCAGGGTATGGCCAAAATTGCTTCTGAAGAGAAACGCTACAAACAGCTGTACCGCGTTACTGAGAAATTCCATTCTTCAATGGATATGGATATGGTGCTGGGGGAAATTATCTTTACTCTCCAGGAAATGTACCCCACTTTTACCTATTATCTTCTGCTGTCCCAGGATAATAATAATCATGGTGATCTGCCTATTAGAGATCTTGAATATGACAGCGAAAACATCGCGGCCATGCAGGCTTATGTCACGGGGGCTGTTCAATTTGAAGATTCCCTGCAGGAGGTTCGCTCTATTCTGTATGCTCCCTTAAAAGGGAAACAGGGGGTTTATGGCGTGCTTCAGGTTATTGCACCTAATACCATCATATTCCCTAAAAATGAAATTGAATTTATAACTCTTCTGGCCAATACTGCAGGCAGTGCCCTGGAGAATGCACAGCTTTACCAGCAATCCAAGCGGCTTATAGCGGATCTTCAATTAATTAATGAAACATCCCATCGCCTGAACTCGAATTTGCGCCTTACAGAAACGATGAACTTTATGTCAGATCAGATTATGCAGTCCTTTGATGCTGAAGAAGCCGGTTTCATCCTGATATCTGCTGATGCTTCTGATGTGAATATTATTCAGGGCAGTACTGAGTTTTTTCATACAAAAGAGGCAGAAAGCTATATCCAGTATATGAAGGAAAAGATCATCAGGGAGAAAGAGTCTCTTTTTATTGGAGATTTTTCTTTACAGTCCGAGGGTGCGGCGGGCTGCTTTAAATCCATTATGGCGGTACCGATGACCCAGTCTGGAGTATTAAAGGGATTTGCGCTTGTCCTGCACAGTTCTCCTTATCATTTTTCATTTGAAACATTCAAGCTGCTGCAATCATTGATTCATCATTCCACCCTTGCCTTTACCAATTCAATGCTAAGAGAAGAGCTCGAAAAGATGGTTGTAACGGATCACTTAACAAAGCTTTATTCACGAAGCTATCTGGATGATCGCATACATCAGTCCATGAATGAAGATCATGAAGGAACCTTTATGCTGGTTGATATAGATGATTTTAAATTGATAAATGATACATACGGACATCAGGTAGGCGATGAAATCATTATTCAAGTCGCCAATTTAATTAACAGCAATATTCGCGGCACTGATATAGGAGCAAGATGGGGCGGTGAGGAGCTGGCTCTTTACCTGCCCGGTGTATCATTGTCAGCGGGTGCGCTTATTGCTGAGCGGCTTGTCAGAAAGGTATGCCAGATTACAGATCCCAAAGTAACTATTTCTTGCGGAGTTTCGCATTGGAGCAGGGGAAATAAAGATTCATATGCTGCGCTTTTTAAGCGGGCTGACAGGGCTTTATATACTGCCAAGAATACAGGTAAAAATAAAGTGGTACTTGAGTCGGCAGCAGATTCATTTATATAGGGGACTGCCTTATTAAGAGGCAGTCTTTATTAATATTTTTCCAAAACAAATTACTTTCAAAAAATATGCAATTATCATATGCTGAAAGAGGAGCTTATTATAGCAAATAATGTAAGCGTTTTCAGTGAAGGGGAGAGTTATAATGGATAGAAATCATCGGTTTAACTTCGAGACGCAGGTCATCCATGAAGGATACGATGCAGAAAGCTTCAAGGGAAGCCTGGCGCCGCCTATTTTTCAGACGTCAACTTTTACTTTTGAGACAGCACAGCAAGGGGAAAAGCGTTTTGCCGGTGAAGAAGAAGGCTATATTTATTCCCGTCTGGGCAATCCAACAGTAAAGATGCTGGAAGAAAGAATGGCCGCTCTCGAAAAGGGAGAAGCTGCCCTTGCTTTTGGTTCGGGCATGGCCGCGGTTTCAGCTGTTCTGTTTGCTTTAACGAAAACAGGTGATCATATCTTATGTTCCCAGGGAGTGTATGGTTGTACATTTGGACTTCTGGAGATGATGGAGGAAAAATATAAAATCAGCCATGATTATTCAGCTATGGAATCAAAGCAGCAGCTGCTTGATCAAATAAAGCCTGAGACTGTCTGTATATATGTTGAAACCCCGATAAATCCAACAATGAAATTGGTGGATTTGAAGATGGTTGCAGAAGTAGGAAGGGAGAAAGGAATTCCAGTTGTGGTTGATAATACTTTCTGTTCTCCATATTTACAGAATCCGATTGAGCTGGGATGCGATATTGTCATTCATAGTGCGACAAAATACATCGGGGGTCATGGTGACGTAATTGCCGGCCTTGTTATTGGCAGCAAGGAATTCTTGAATGAAGTAAGGATGACTACACAAAAAGACATTGGGGGCATTATTTCACCTTTTGATGCCTGGCTGCTGCTCCGCGGATTGAAAACACTTGCAGTCAGACTTGACAGGCACTGTGATAATGCCGAACAGCTTGCATCATACTTATTGGCGCATCCAAAAGTGGAAAAAGTTTATTTTCCAGGAGACAGCAGTAATGCAGATTTTGAAATAGCACAAAAACAAATGAGGAAGCCGGGTGGTATGATTTCCTTTACTCTAAAAGGAGATAAAGAGACTGCTCAGGAATTTATGAACAGGCTGAATCTAATAAAAATTGCCGTGAGCCTTGGAGATGCAGAGACATTAATTCAGCACCCTGCAACTATGACGCATGCAGTTGTTCCAAAAGAATTCCGTGAGAAAATGGGCATTGAAGATACACTGCTGAGGCTTTCAGTCGGCCTCGAATCATGGGAAGATATCAGGGATGATCTGTCCCAGGCTCTTGAAGAAGTCTGATAAAAAAGAGATGGCCGTTTTTAAATGGCCATCTCTTTTTTGAAATCTTTTACAGGAAGGATACAAGTACCTCTGAGAATTGTTCCAGGTATTTTTGGTCAAGTTCATCAAAACGGTTTTTTTCCGGGGAATCAATATCCAGCACACCGAGAAGCTTGCCATCTTTGATAAGCGGAATAACGATTTCGGACAGTGAAGCAGCGTCACAGGCGATATGTCCAGGGAATTGTTGGACATCTTCAACACGGACAGTTACCAATTGCTTCGCGGCTGTTCCGCACACGCCCTTGCCAATGGGGATTCTCACACATGCAGGCAGACCCTGAAATGGCCCGAGAACAAGCTCGCCTTCTTCCATCAGATAAAACCCTACCCAGTTTGTACGTTCCAGAAATTGATTTAGAAGTGCTGATGCGTTACTTAAATTGGCAATGCTGTTCGTTTCTCCTTCAAGAAGAGCAGAGAGCTGTTTAATCAATAATTGATAATTTTCTTCACGGGTTCCCTTGTATGATTCGACACTAAACATCACAAATCACCTTGCTTTCTCAAAGATATATGAATTTCCTGGCAGATGAACAGGAAATTAGAAGGACATTGTCGAGAACTTTATAAAGGATAAGACGATTTTAGCAAGAATGTTTAATTATCACAACAAATCCGTTTATGAATTCGCGTGTTTGGACAGAAACTTTACAAAAGAAAGTGAGGCGGGAACTTTGAAGAAAAATTCAAAAGAGGCAATTGTGTCTGCCGCTATCTCCTTATTTAATACGAAGGGTTTTTCTGGGACTTCCATCCGTGATATTGCAGGCAAAGCTCAGACGAATCCAGCGAATATCGCATACTATTTCGATAACAAACACGGGCTGCTTGAATATTGCTTTACTGCTTTTTTCGAAGGGTATATTCAGGAGATAGAGAAGGGGTTTTCATTTCTTGAGCAGGGGGCGGCTCTGAGCCTGAAAAAAATGGCGCAAAACATCATGGTTTATCAATTTGAGCATAGCCATTTAACAAGATTGATACTCAGGGAAATTTCAATAGATTCACAGGTGGTAAGAGAAATCATGTCCACTTATTTAGCAAAGGAAAAGTTTTATTTTAGCAAGGTGCTCGAAAGGGGCATGAAAACAAAAGAGTTCCGTAACCATTCAGCCAATTATATGATTATCCAGCTGAAAGGACTCCTGTCCATGCCATTTCTGAACACACATTATATGTCTGAAGTTCTGCATGTATTTCCTCATGAAAAATATTTCGCTGACAAATATACGAAAGAGATCTTCAACTGGGTTGATGGAGTCCTGTGCAATCATGCCGGAAAATCATATGCTGCTGTACTCTAAAGGTGTTTCATTCTATCAAGGCCCTGACCCATTTCCTTTGCCTGATGAGAATCGGATCCATATACCAGTGTAATGCCTTTTTGGGCCGCTGCTGCAGCAGCCCAGTCCGGAGGATAGGAATCCTTGCATAAAGGCTTGGCGAAACCGGCTCCATTATAGTCGAGTTCATAGCCATGGGTATGAACCTCATCAAGTATTTGGTTTATTTCCTCTCTAAATTCCCGATCAGCGGGATATTTTTTTTGAAATTTTTTCACCAGGGTGATATGCCCAATTCTTTTTGGTTTAAACGGTCCCAAATCTGCTTTTATAGATAAAAGCAAGGTGCGGAAATAATTCATATAAACTGCATCAATAGAACCATATTCTTCGATCATCTTTGCAAAAACATCCGGGCTGTAGTCCACGCATTCGTAGCGACTGCCATGTTTTAGAAAATGTACAGATAAAATAGAATCATCCATGTATTTTCCATTTTTATCGAGGAATTCTTTAATCTCCCGTTCAAAGCCTTCAATGTAATCCACTTCAAGTCCCGCATTAACCCTGATTTTTCCTTGATAATCTGCTTTTATTCTTGAAATATCAGTAAAATATTTTTCAAGATTCTCCTTGCGCATCGCACTGTCCCGGGCAGGTGCCGGGTCCTCAAAGCTATCAGGGAGCGGAGCATGTTCAGTAAAAGAAATCTCCTTAAAACCCAGACTTATTGCTTTTTCAACATAATTTTCCAATGAATCCTTTGTCCCGTGCGGGCAATAGGGTGTGTGAATGTGGCCGTCTTTTAGCATATGAAGAGCTTCCTTTCTGAAATGGTTTAATGGATGTAGTACTCAAGTCTCTTTTTAACATATCTCCTAAATAAAGAAGGATATCTTTTATAAAAAGCGAATTGTTTGTATTTGAACAGTTCATATTGTTCAATTAAAAAGGCGGTTTACTGTTGCATATTATATATTAATTACTGAGTTGATTGTAGCGAGCAGCCTGGAGCGGAAATCAACGGACAACATTGAAAGGCAAAAACAACAATTTATACGAAAAGAGCCTTGAAAGAAACATTAAAAAAATTATAGATGCTATAGTTATTTTTCGAAAATAGCATTTTAGATGAGATATAAAAGAAGAAATTCATAAAAAAATGAAATAAATAGTCAAAAAATGTCGTTTACATGGTATCATAAAAGCATTGAAAATAACATGTGAAATAAAGAAACGCCTCACACTATTAAATAAAAACTTTACATATACATACTGGCTCGGGAACAGAACAGGGGGCTTTAAAATGGAATACATAATTGGAGCTATAGTCATTCTTTTAGGCCTATATCTCACCGGATATTTTTTAAAGAAAAAACATTACAAAGAAATTGACAGGCTGGAAACATGGAAAATGGATATAACGGACCGCCCTGTTCTAGATGAAATGTCTAGAGTTAAAAAGCTGAATATGACAGGGCAGACAGAGGAATTATTTGAACGCTGGAGAAATGAATGGGATGAAATAGTTACATCGCAGCTTCCGGATGTGGAAGAATTGTTATTTGATGCTGAAGAGAGCATAGATAAGTACCGCTTTAAAAATTCCCAGGAAATTCAGCAGAGAATAGAAAAAAGATTAACTGAGATAGAAGAAAACATCAAAAACCTGCTTGCTGAATTGAATGAACTGGTGGGCAGTGAAGAGAAAAATAGAGCGGAAATTGAAGAATTGAAGGAAATGTACCGCCAATGCAAAAAGTCTCTCCTTGCACACCGCCATACATTCGGCAAATCTGAAAAAATTCTTGAAGAACAGCTGGATGAAGCTTTGGCAAAATTTGAAGAATTCGATGACAAAACCGAAAAGGGCAATTACCTTGAAGCACGTGAAATCCTTCTTATAATCAAAGCGCTGATAGAGGATTCTCAAGCGAAAATGGAAGCTATCCCAAGCCTGATGGTTGACTGTCAATCCAAGATCCCTTCCGAGCTGGAAGAGTTGAGAGACGGATATAAGGAAATGCTGGAGCAGGGATATCTGCTTGATCATCTGCAGATTGATAAAGAAATTGAGAGGCTTGAAGAACAAGTAAATGTATATGCAGGCTCCATTGATCAGGCACAAATCGAAGAAGTTCAAACAGGGGTCGAAGAGATTAAAGATAATATTGAACATTTATACGACCTGCTCGAAAAGGAAGTACATGCCAGACATTACTTAAGTCAGCAGGATGAGGCAACAAGAACCATGCTATATAATAACCGTGATATGAACAACCAGCTAAAGACAGAGATAGCTGCTGTCCGGAATAGCTATCATGTTCCAGAAAAGGATCTTGAAATTCAAATCCACCTGGAGAAAAAAATAAGCCAGCTGTTCAAAAAATTCGAAGTGCTGGAGCATAAGATTAACAGCCAAAATACTCCTCATACACTTCTGAGAGAAGAGCTGGCTGAAGTCAAGGAACACATTGAGGAGATTTCAGATGAGCAGACAGCCTTTGCCGAAAAGCTTCAGGCCTTACGAAAAGACGAAATGTCTGCAAGGGAAAAAGTAAAAGAATTAAGCAAGAAAGTGGCAGAAACAATAAGGCTTATTTCCAAAAACAACGTGCCCGGAGTCTCCCAGGAATATAAATATTTGATCCAGGATGCGAAAGAAAGCATAGATAATGTGCTGGCTAAGCTCGATGAAAAACCATTGAATATTCCCTCGGTCCAGCAATATCTTGAAGTTGCGGTGCTGACTGTTGATAAGGCTGCTGATTCTGTGAGTGATATGATTGAGACGATCCTTCTAGCTGAGAAGGTCATCCAATATGGCAACCGATACAGAAGCAGTTATCCATCTATTGATAATGGATTAAGGGAAGCAGAGGCCTCATTCAGAAGCTATGAATATAAAAAAGCATTGGAGCAGGCTGCCTCTTCAATTGAAGAAGTTGAGCCGGGTGCGATCAAGAGAATTGAAGAATTAATAACTGAACAATAAAAAAACAGATCCGATTATCGGATCTGTTTTTTTAAAAGGAATCTGTCTGGCTCCTGCGATAAGCGTGCGCCAAGAGCTTCTTTATCGCAGTCTAACGGGCAGTTACACCCCCACTTCAAGAGTCAGCGGTATCCTCGAGAATAAGCGGGGGTCAAACTGCCCGTAAAGGCCCGAAATAAGGTCAAAGACTAAAAACGCCACATCCTGTGGCAACGTCTTTGTGACCCACCTCCTGTGGGCCTCAACTAACAATCAGCAGGGAGAAAAGCACTCCCTGCTGATTGAAGTTTCACTTTATTTTTCGTTGCCAGCAATTATTTTTTTCGGCTCCCCAACAGCAATTGCCAGAAAGTAGCCTATAACAGCTCCAGCAATGGCAGGCACAATCCAGCCAATACCCTCAGCAAAGAATGGGAGGAATTGAAGTGAGTCTGTGATGAAGGATACGTCCATACCTGCTGTATTCAAGCCATCCACAAAACTAATTAATCCTGTTGGAATTAATGCGCCAATATATACCACCGAGTAGCCATTAAAGGCATTGTGCATAAACGATAGAAGTATCAGCACGATGGCCAGAGGATAAATGATGATCAAAATTGGCAATGAAAGCTGAATCAACTGAGTTAACCCAATGTTTGCAACCACCATACTGAACAGTGAAAGGATGATTACAATGGTTTTATAGGATATTTTTGGGAGCAGTTTATGAAAGTATTGCGCACAAGCGGAAACGAGTCCGATTGAGGTTGTCAGGCATGCAACCGTTATAGCCAGCCCAAGGATCACTGCTCCCGCAGATCCAAATAGATAATGAGAAGCGGCAGATAGGATAGCGCCGCCATTATCGAATTCACCTATAGCATCTGTACTTGTTGCACCGATGTATGCAAGAGATAAATATACTGCCGCAAGGCCGGCAGCAGCTATCAGTCCGGCAGTAATGCAAATTTTCATTAGTGAATGTTTATTTGACACACCCATACCCTGTATGGAGCTGATAACGATAATACCGAATACCAGAGCTGCAATTGTATCCATCGTCAGGTAGCCTTCAATGAAGCCCTTAAAGAACGGCCCCTCTGCATATGCACCCACTGGCGCCTGCAATTCGCCCATAGGAGTAATGATGCTTTTTATAACCAGTACAGCAAGAATAATGAGCAAGGCAGGTGTAAAAATATTGCCGATTCTATCCACTAATTTCGATGGATTGAGAGAAAGCCAGGCTGTGATGCCAAAAAAGGCAATGGTATAAACCAATAACGAAAAAGCACTATTGGAAGCGGTTTCAGATAAGAACGGAGTAACCCCAATTTCATAAGCAACTGTCCCGGTACGCGGGATTCCGAAAAATGGTCCAATAGCTAAGTACATAATAATAGTAAAAATCATTCCGTATAAAGGGTGTACGCGGCTTGCAATTGTTTGTAAATCACCATTTTTAGCAATGGCGATAATTCCTAATAGCGGCAATCCAACCCCTGTAATTAAAAATCCAATAATAGCAGTCCATACACTTGTGCCGGCAGCTTGTCCCAGGAAGGGAGGGAAAATCATATTTCCTGCCCCAAAGAATAGAGCAAATAACATGAGTCCGACGGCGAGAATTTGTTTGGTTGACAGTGTTTTATTCTCCATATATATCCTCCTGAAAGAGTTCTATATCATAATGTTTAGAACATTTTCATATTAGCATAAGAACTAAAAAAAATGTCGAAAAAATACGAAGTCTTAATATTTAGTATTTTGTAATAGTAAATTCGAAATGTGCTTTGCTCAAATTACAATAATATCAGCCTCTCCACGTAAGAATTTATCCATTCATTTGGTTAAACTGCTCAAACTTGATTAATTTAAATAGTATAGATTTGGATAGTTGAATCTAATGCTTCAATTACAATTTCCATTCTTCACTAATTATGATAAGATTTAAAGTTGGCTAAAGGGTTATCGGAACGGAAAGGAGAAGACCGTGATTTATTTAGATAACAGTGCAACAACTAAACCATATAAAGAAGCGCTTGATTCTTTTATGAAGGTTTCTTCAGAATACTTTGGGAATCCCTCTTCCCTGCACGAATTTGGAGGTAAGGCAGAGAGGTTGCTCATGCAGGCGCGTGAGCAAATTTCCCAATTGCTGAATGTTAAGAGCAATGAAGTGTTTTTCACATCTGGAGGGACAGAGAGCAATAATCTTGCTATAAAAGGAACTGCATTAATGCATAGAAAAAGAGGGACCCATCTTATCACCACCGGGCTGGAGCATGCATCTGTAAGGGAAACTGCTGATCAGCTGAAGGAATTGGGCTACCGCATAACCGTAATTGAACCGGATAGTAAGGGTATTGTCCATGCTGAAGACATTGAAAAGGAAATTACACATGAAACTGTTTTAGTCTCTGTTATGCACGTAAATAATGAAATTGGTTCCATTCAGCCAATTAATGAAATAGGAGAGATGCTGAAGAAGCATGCGCGGGTCATTTTCCATGTGGACAATGTTCAGGGAATCGGCAAGGTGCCCCTTGACCTTTATCAGGCCCGCGTGGATCTGTGTACGATTTCGGCTCATAAATTTCACGGTTTGAAGGGAAATGGGGTTTTGTTCATTCGTGATGGACTTCGTCTTTCGCCGCTGCTATCCGGGGGCAATCAGGAATGGAGAATGAGAAGCGGTACGGAAAATGTAGCTGGCATTGTAGCTATGGCAAAGGCACTAAGGCTTACGATGAATAATATGGAAAGGCACTTAAGCCGGCTTACATCCATCAAAACCTATATTATGGAGGAAGCGGGAAGAATTGAGGGCATTACAGTTCATACCCCTGAAAAAGATTCTGCTCCCCACATCGTCAATTTCTCCATAAAAGGATTCAAAGCGGAGGTATTTGTCCACGCTTTAGAAGAGCGCGGAATTTTTATTTCAACTACAAGTGCCTGCTCTTCGAAGAAATCTGCTGCCAGCAGTACCCTGATGGCTATGGGAATTCCTGAAAAGGATGCGAAAAGTGCAGTCCGTGTCAGCTTGTCTTATGATAATACGAAGGAAGAGGCAGAAATTTTTATACAAGCAGTAAAAGAGACCGTTATTAGGCTAAGAGAGGTTATGAAATCATGATAAATTATGACCGTATACTTATACGATATGGAGAAATCTCCACAAAAGGCAGAAACCGCAATATGTTTGTCGATAAACTAAGAAGAAGCATATACGATGTGCTGAATGAATTTCCCGGCATCAAGATAGAATCTACAAGAGACCGAATGTACGTTGTTTTGAATGGTGCAGATGGCGGAGAGGTTGCTGATCGCCTTAAAGGGATCTTTGGCATTCAGTCATTCAGTCCTGCTGTGAAAGTCAATAAAGATATCGAAGAAATGAAAGCTGCAGCGTTGGCGTTATTTTTAAAACATTTTGAAGAAGGAAAGACTTTCAAGATTACGGCTAAGAGAGCCGATAAAAGCTTCCCTTTAAATACTGACGAACTTAATCATGAATTTGGCGGACACCTCTTGAAAAATGTGCCGGATCTAAAAGTGAATGTGAAAAAACCGGATATCAATCTGCAGATTGAAGTTCGCGAAGAAGCGGCTTACTTATCATGCGAAACCATTGAGGGAGCCGGCGGACTTCCTGCAGGCTCGAGCGGTAAAGCCATGCTTATGCTCTCCGGAGGAATTGACAGCCCGGTAGCAGGCTACTTATCCATGAAGAGAGGATTGGAAATTGAAGCTGTCCATTTTCACAGCCCGCCTTTCACGAGTGAGCGTGCAAAGCAAAAAGTAATTGATTTGACAGAAAAACTTGCGAATATTGCTGGAAACGTTGTTCTCCATATTGTCCCGTTTACAGAAATCCAGCAGCTGATCCATCAGCAGGTTCCGTCTAATTATACGATGACAGCAACAAGACGATTAATGCTGCGGATCACTGATGAAATCCGCGATAAAAACGATGGCCTGGCCATTATCACAGGGGAAAGCCTTGGACAGGTAGCAAGCCAGACGCTTGAGAGCATGTTTGCCATTAACGATGTTACGACAACACCTATCCTGCGGCCGCTGATCACAATGGATAAATCAGATATCATCGACATTGCCCAAACCATCGATACCCACGACATATCCATCAGGCCGTTCGAAGATTGCTGTACCGTTTTTGTTCCATCATCACCCAAAACAAAACCAAAACGCGACAAAGTCCGCCGCTTCGAAAGCTTTGTAGACTTCGAGCCGATTATTGCAAAAGCAGTTAATGATACCGAAAAGATGGTTATTAAACCTCAATCGCACAATGAAGAGTCTTTTGGGGAGTTATTTTGATCTTAAATGCAGATTAATTGTTAAATTTAACTTTAAAAAATAATACAACAATTACCAATTAAATAGTGTATATGGCCATGTGATTCTACACATTCTATACTCACAAGGAGGTGAAAATCACATGGCAAACAACAACAGCTCAAACCAACTTCTAGTTCCTGGAGTACAACAGGCTCTTGACCAAATGAAGTACGAAATCGCTACTGAATTCGGTGTAAACCTTGGTGCTGAAACTACTTCTCGCGCTAACGGTTCTGTAGGTGGAGAAATCACTAAGCGTTTAGTTCAAATGGCTGAACAGCAATTAGGCGGTTTCCAAAGATAATTAAATAATATGGCTACAAGGAGCAGGAATCATTCCTGCTCCTTATTTTTGTGCAAAAAACTTTTTAAATAATAAATAATTTTAAATTTTATAATAATTTAGTATAATAATTCTA
This sequence comes from Cytobacillus sp. SAFR-174, assembly GCF_051964675.1. Taxonomy (NCBI): domain Bacteria; kingdom Bacillati; phylum Bacillota; class Bacilli; order Caryophanales; family Bacillaceae; genus Cytobacillus; species Cytobacillus sp. SAFR-174. The sequence goes on from NZ_JBQCMZ010000007.1 coordinate 26,437, forward strand.
TAGAACAAGCATCCAAGTTCTAGCAACAGCAAAAGAAATGGTCAGGGGGAGATTTGATGAAACGGGAAGACTTAATCGCACCGGAAAAGTACAACCTCGTAACAGAAATGGAGCGGTTTGCCGGGGATAAGGACAACCTTGCACTTAAGTGGGAAAATGAGCATGGAGAAAAGAAAGAGATTACATACAGTGACCTGATTCACAATGCGAACAGAATTGGAAACGTTTTCTTAGAAAATGGTTTGAATAAAGGGGATGTTATTCTTATCATTGTTCCAAGACTGATTGAAGCGTATCAGGTTTACATTGCATCACTAAAAGCGGGAATTGTTGTTATACCAAGTTCCGAAATGCTTCGTTCGAAAGATCTGCGATACCGCATTAATCATGGCGATGTTAAAGCGATCGTAAGTTATTATCCATATGTTGACCAATTTAAAGATATTAAGGAAGCAGAAGCCCTGCCGAAATTTGTGATAGGCGGGAACGCAGATGGATGGATCGGTCTGGACGAGGAAATGAAACAGGCTTCGCCGGAACTATCATTGGCTGATACCTCCAGGGATGACATGGCATTCCTTTCCTATACATCAGGAACAACAGGAAATCCTAAAGGTGTCGTACATACACATGGCTGGGCATTTGCTCACCTAAAAACAGCAGCACCTAACTGGTTATGCATTAACGAAGGTGATACAGTATGGGCAACGGCAGGTCCCGGCTGGCAAAAGTGGATTTGGAGCCCGTTCCTTTCCGTTCTGGGTTCTGGTGCCACGGGAGTTGTCTACAATGGAAAGTTTGAGCCGAAAAAATATTTGCAGCTATTAGAGGATTACCAGGTCAATGTTCTTTGCTGCACACCGACTGAATACAGGCTGATGGCAAAGGCTGACAATATTCATGAATACAAGCTGCCGGCCCTTCATAGTGCTGTTTCGGCGGGTGAACCGCTTAACCGGGAAGTAATTGATACATTTAAGAAGCATTTTAACGTGAATGTCCGTGATGGGTATGGACAGACTGAAAATACCCTGCTTGTCGGCATTACAAAGGAAATGGAGCTAAAGGCAGGCTCAATGGGCAAACCGACTCCAGGCAACAGAGTCGAAATAATAAATGAAGACGGTGAAGTATGTGCTGTGGGTGAGACAGGAGATATCGCTGTCCATGTAGAAACTCCTGCACTCTTTAAAAATTATTATAAAGACCCGGAAAGAACTGCTATGCAATTCCGAGGTGATTACTATATTACCGGAGATAAGGCAAAGAAGGATGAAGATGGCTATTTCTGGTTTGAAGGCCGCGGTGATGATATTATTATCAGCTCAGGCTATACGATTGGACCATTTGAGGTGGAAGACGCACTCGTAAAGCACCCATATGTAGCCGAATGTGCAGTTGTAGGAAGTCCTGATGAAGTTCGCGGATTGATCGTTAAAGCATTTGTTGTTTTAAGGGAGGGTGTCGATCAAAATAATCCTAACCTTGTTTCAGAGCTCCAGGAGCATGTAAAAGAGCTGACAGCTCCTTATAAATATCCTCGGAAAATTGAATTTTTATCTGAGCTGCCAAAAACGACTTCAGGAAAAATAATGCGTGTGGAATTGCGGAAGAAAGAAGCGGAAACTGCTTCAGCTCAAAACTGAATGCTTTGAAAAATACAGGCGGAATTCCGCTTGTATTTTTGTTATACTATGGTAAATGTGAACTTTTACTTATTAAAGGAGAAAAGATTATATGGGAACGCTATGGCACGGGGGGCCAATATATACCCTTCAACAGGAAGGCCATCAGATAGAGGCCGTTTTTACAGAAGGCAGCCAAATTATTGAAATTGGCTCCCTGGAAGATTTAAGGGATAAGTATAAAGGAGAGATTCAAAAGGAGATTGATCTGCAGGGAAGCACCATGCTTCCGGGATTTGTGGATAGCCATATGCATCTCATCGGGCATGGCGAAAGGCTGATAAGACTCGACTTATCTGAGCACACGTCAAAGCAGGAAGTACTTCTGGCTGTTAAGCAATTTTCAGAGACAATAGAGGAGGGAGAATGGGTCATTGGGGAAGGCTGGAATGAAAATTTATGGGATCAGCCGGAGCCTATATATGCTTCAGAACTGGACCAATATGTTCCCAATCACCCTGTTATGCTGAAACGTGTGTGCAGACATGCTCTTGCAGTCAATTCTCTTGGATTATCTAAAGCAAATATTACTGAAGATACTGAATGTCCTCCAGGAGGAGTAATTGAAAAAGATGAACTGGGAAAACTCAATGGACTTTTGAAGGATCAGGCCCAGGAGCTTTTATACAATGTGATGCCAGCTGTCTCAGAAGGCTATTTAAGGAAGGCGCTTCATGCTGCCATTAATGACGCCTATAAGCTTGGATTGACAGGAGGGCATACGGAGGATCTCAATTATTATGGAGGGTTCACCCAGACCTATCAGGCTTTCAGGCAGGTAATTGAGGAGGAAGGTCTTTCTTTCCGGGCACATCTGCTGGTTCATCATGAAGTTGCTGATGAAATGAAGGAATCAGGCGGAGGATTTTTAGCGGGAAGTAAACATATAGAGTTTGGTGCTATGAAGATATTTGCCGATGGGGCTTTAGGGGGAAGGACGGCTTTGTTAAGCCATCCCTATGCAGATGATCCGTCCACTTCGGGAGTTGCTATTTTTTCACAGGAGCAGCTCGATGCCTTAGTGGAGAAAGCCCGCAACCATGAAATGCCGGTTGCCATCCATACGATTGGAGATTTGGCATTTGAAATGGCATTAAATGCAATAGAAAAGCATCCGTTGGAAGGTCTGGGGCGAGACAGACTGATTCATGCTCAAATATTGCGCAAGGACCTTATTGAAAGGGCTAAAAAGCTGCCTTTAATCCTTGATATCCAGCCGAGATTTACAGCCTCCGACTTTCCTTGGGTGATCGACCGTATTGGTGAAGAAAATATGGAGTATTGCTACGCATGGAAGACACTGCTGAAAGAAGGAGTACATTGTGCAGGAGGCTCTGACGCACCGATTGAGCCGGCCAATCCATTTCTTGGTATTCATGCAGCTGTTACGAGAACAAACATAGATGATCCGCATAACACAGTCTATTATCCAAGTGAGGCATTATCTGTGTATGAAGCAGTATGTTTATTCACAAAGGGCAGTGCATATGCTGCTTCCCATGAAAATGATAGAGGCGTCATACAAGAAGGGTATCTGGCAGATTTCACTATTTTAAATGAAGATATTTTTAAAATGCCAATAGGGCAAATTGCAGCCGTTACCGTTAACAAAACTGTTATTGATGGAAAAATAGTATACGAAAAATAAATGAAAATGTCAGGTGCCTATCCAATAGGTGCCTGACATTCTTTTTGGCAGGAAAAAATGATTGCAAACATTTTTCTGGCAGCCTTATAATATAAATATTTCGATACTGGAAAGAATTGAGGAAATGAAATGAAAAATAATGAAGTGCAAATGGGAGCTTTATACGCAGGGTTTGCTTACTTTTTATGGGGCATTTTGCCCGTATATTGGAAGTTAGTGGACCACGTGCAGGCAGATGAAATTTTGGCTAACCGGATTTTTTGGTCATTCTTCTTTATGCTGATTATTTTGCTGGTCTCAAAAAAGTGGAGTGCTTTCTCTGCAACACTTAAAGGGTTTAAAACTAACAAGAAGCAGCTTTTCGCCCTTGTGATTGCTTCCATTCTGATCAGCACAAACTGGTTTTTATATATTTGGGCGGTCAATACCGATCAGATGATTGAGGCCAGTCTCGGCTATTATATTAATCCTCTTGTAAGTGTGATTCTGGGCATGCTGGTTTTTAAAGAGAAACTGTCACCTGCGCAATATGTATCTTTTGGATTTGCGTTTGCCGGAGTTATGATTTTGACTGTCAGCTATGGGCGTTTCCCCTGGATAGCCATTGTTCTTGCATTATCCTTTGGCCTTTACGGGCTGGCCAAAAAGCTTATAAAAGTAGATTCGGCTGTTGGCTTAACGCTGGAAACATTAGTAGTGACTCCGATCGCATTTATTTATATGGTGATGCTTTTTATGAATGATAAGCAGGCTTTTCTGCATGTTTCGCTAAGCACCGATTTGCTTCTTATTGGGGCAGGTGCAGCCACAGCAGTGCCTCTCTTGTACTTTGCCAAAGGAGCTCAGAAGATACCGATGTCCATGCTTGGCTTTCTGCAGTATATTGCGCCGACAATTACGCTGATTCTGGGAATTTTCGTTTATCATGAGCACTTTACAAAACTTCACATGCTTTCCTTTATGTTTATCTGGCTGGCTTTAACGATTTACTCTGTTTCGAGGACAAAGCTTTTTGCCCATCGGGAAACAAAATTAAAGCGCGGAAAAGGTATTGGTATTTAGAAAAAAGAGTTTCGCACGAACATGCGAAACTCTTTTTTTTATAAAAATGTCCTCTTCACTTTTTCCCAGAAGGAATTGTCTTTCAGTTTTACGGTTTTAATGATTTTGCTGCTCAGTTTTATATCAATTTTTTCAACATGCTGAATGCTAAGGGCTTCATTGTCCATTCCCATTGTAGGATGGTCATTGCCATCTTGAACGACTTTGAGGGTCAGCTTGCGGTCTCCGCTCAGGATAAAGGAGGATCCCAGTGTACGATAGCGGTTGTTATTCAGTGAAGCTAGTTCGCTCACCTGCATGCATGGCAGCAGCGGGTCAACAACTGCTCCATTTACTGACTTATTATAAGCTGTGCTTCCGGTTGGAGTGGCAACAATCATTCCGTCCCCGCGGAAAGTTTCAAAATGGAAATCATCGATAAAGACATCGATTACAAATGTTTTAATTATGGCAGAGCGGATGCTGAATTCATTTAAGCACTGAAAGGATGTCTGGTCATCAACTGTAACATCAATAGTGGGATAGCGTCTTACCTCTACTTGTTCATTTGTCATTGCCTCCACCATCTTGTCTGTATCATCAAGATGGAAATCACAGTACAGGCTAAGGCTTCCGGTCGTCGAAATTCCGGCATACAAACAGTCATCTCTATAGCCGGTTTTCCGGACAGCCTGCAAAAACGTACCGTCTCCCCCTATACTTACAATGATATTGGCTTTTTTGAAGTCATTGACGATTGTAAAGGCATGCTCCTCTGCCAGGCTGTATAGAGGAGCTACTTTTTCCATCGTTTCTTCATCTTTTTTGTGATAGAAGTATATATTGCGTCTTTCAGGCATATTCATTCCTCCAAGCAGTAAGAAAGTCTTTCCCAAATAATTCAAATTTTGCTATGATTATGGTTGTTGAATTCAGTTTACCTTTTTTTGAAACATTTTTAAAGTTTTATACGTATGAAGAATATGTGACAAATAGGTTTTCTGGGAATCATAATCAGTCTAACAAGGCGGCTGATTATGTTAGGAGAGGGCATTTTAAAAGGAGGATTTCTTAATGAATGGAAAACGTTGGGCTGCACTGGGAATAGCAGCAGGTTTGTTTGTATTTTCCGTTGTGCTGAATTTTGTGACTGCATTTGCATTTACAGATCTTGAAAGCTCGGTAAATGAACTGTTTGCAGGAGGCAATGAAGCATTTTTGGAAGAAGTTATTGAAGAGGGAAATGCACAGAAAAAGATTGCTGTGCTGGACGTGAATGGAGTGATCCAGGATACTGGTGATGCAGCCTCTTTATTTGCAAGTCCGGGATATAATCACAAAGCATTTATGGATAATCTTGACTATGTAAAAGAAGACAGTACAGTAAAGGCGATAGTCATTAAGGTTAATTCCCCAGGCGGAGGGGTAGTGGAAAGCGCCGAAATACATGATAAGATTATTGAAATCCAAGAAGAAGCAAAGAAGCCGGTATACATATCAATGGGATCAATGGCTGCATCAGGAGGCTATTATATTTCTGCTCCAGCTGACAAGATTTTTGCCAGCCCCGAGACATTGACCGGTTCTCTGGGTGTTATCATGCAGGGCTATAATTATGCGGGGCTTGCTGAAAAATATGGTGTCGAGTTCGTTACGATTAAGAGCGGTCCATATAAAGATATTATGAGCCCTACCAGGGAGATGACGGATGAGGAAAGAAAAATTCTTCAATCCATGATTAATAATTCCTATGAGGGATTTGTTAAAGTTATTTCGGAAGGCCGAGGATTAACTGAGGCACAGGTGAAGGAAATTGCGGACGGCCGAATTTATGACGGGCGGCAGGCGAAAGAACTGAATCTGATTGATGGTTTTGGCTATGACGATGATGTTATTGAACAATTAAAGAAAGATCATAAATTAAATGGTGCGCAGGTAGTAAAGTATACTGAGAATTTCGGGTTCGGCTCCATGTTCAGCATGGGAGCACGAAAAATCATGGGTGATGACCTGGAAATGGCAGGCGTAATGAAGTTGTTATCACAGCCAAACTCACCGCGTTTAATGTATCTTTATGCTGAATAGGAAGGGGGAGAAAAGATGACTTCAAATGATCCGAATGAAAGAGAGCTTGCCCATTCTGAGTTAAAGCAGGATGAAGGCGGGATCGAGTCAGCCTTTGATGAAGCAGATCCTGCTCGTAAGGAAACGGTCATACAGACAGAAACCCTCCCTATTCAAAAAGCTTCGGCACCCATCAGGTTTGCTGGTTTCTGGATGAGATTTTGGGCGTATCTTTTAGATTTGGCTGTGGTTGGCAGTGTAGACCGGATATTGATCAATCCAATTTTTAGAGCATTGGATATTCCTTTGCATGAAAGCAGTTTGTTTGCACCGATTTCCATAGCAACTGCCATTACGTTTTACGCTTATTTTGTGCTGATGACAAAGTTTTTTGGACAGACGCTCGGGAAAATGGTATTTGGTTTAAGAGTAGTAGATCTTAAAGGAGAAAAGCTGACATGGGGCACAATTTTGTTCCGTGAATGGATCGGCCGTTTTATATCAGTGAGCATTTTTATCGGCTATGTCATTGTAGCTTTCCTGCCGAAGAAACAGGGATTGCATGATCTTTTTGCAGACACTTCAGTGGTTCACGAAAGGCAAAATGAACAAGTCATTTAATGGAGAGATGGAAGCCTGTCACCGCCTGGTGGCAGGTTTATTTTTATTTAGTTGGGCATAATACAAAGCTGAAAGGGTGTGAAAAAAGTGAAGTGGCTCCTGATTGCCGTAATTGCCCTCATACTTCTTTTAATACTAGTTATGATAACAAAACTAAAGATATATTTTCATTTTTATCATGGAAATGATAATGATCATTTAAAAATCCAAGTGAAAGCCTGGTTCGGGCTGATCAGATACAAAATAGAAGTCCCGCTGATAAAAGTGGATGATGACTCGCCAACCATTGTCGTAAAGGAAAAGACAGCAGCAGGGCCACATGAGAATACAACTGGCAAAGATACTAAGCAATTCTCCGCGACTGATTTAATGAATAGTTTGCATGACACGAAAGCTATGATTAATCATATCGTTTCTCTCCACAAAATAATTAGGAAATTTCTAAAGCGTGTAACCATCCGGAATCTGGAATGGCATACTTTTGCAGGTCTTGGGGATGCAGCTCACACAGGGATGATCACCGGGGCTCTCTGGGCGATAAAAGGGAGCATTCTTGGATTAATAAGTCATTATATGAAACTGAAAACGCCTCCCGTTATCACTGTTACTCCCCATTTTCAATTTTCCGTTTCACAAACAGCCATTTCATGTATGATTCATTTTCGGGTCGGGCATGCTATGTTAGCAGGAATTAAACTGATCAAATATTGGAAAGGCGGACGGCCGGATTTCAGAACTAAGCCGCTTTCTGCCTTATCTGATGATGGTACTAAAACTGTCTAATAGAGGAGGAGCAATGAATGTCTGACCATCCTATTCAAGGGCTTATGACAACTGCCATGGAAAACCTGAAAGAGATGATTGACGTTAACACGATAATTGGGGATCCAGTAGAAACCCCTGATGGCAGTGTAATTTTAACCGTTTCAAAGGTTGGGTTTGGCTTTGCCGCTGGAGGAAGCGAATTTATGCTTGATGGACAATCAGGCGAGGAAAAGGGCCACCCGTTTGGCGGCGGCAGTGGAGGCGGTGTCTCCATCACGCCAATCGCTTTTTTGATTGTCAATTCCCACGGGGTGAAAATGGTTCATCTTGATGAAAGCACTCATTTATATGAGAAAATTTTGGATCTTGCCCCGCAGGCAGTCGATAAAATTCAGCAGATGTTTAATAAAAAAGACAGCGGGTCCGGCAGCCATCAAGGCCAGAATCAGCACGAAAACAGTGATGAGTACAACGGACCTAAGCAGGATCTTGATCTCTAAGAGAAGAAGGAAGTTAACTTTTTTCTTGGAATGTATCCTTAATAATTGCAAAAAAGATTCTGAAAAGATATGATTTACACTGTACATAAGTGATTAAGGGGGACGATTTAAATGGCATCTATTACGTTCAAAGGAAATCCAGTAACATTGCTTGGCAATGAAGTAAAAGCAGGAGATAAAGCTCCTGAATTCAAGGTTCTGGCAAATGACCTTTCTGAAGTTACACTTGCTGATTCAAAAGGGCAAGTACGTCTAATCAGCGTAGTTCCTTCTATCGACACTGGTGTTTGTGATGCACAGACACGCCGTTTCAACGAAGAAGCTTCCAAGCTTGATAATGTTAAAATTCTTACTGTAAGCGTAGATCTTCCGTTTGCTCAAAAGCGCTGGTGTGCAGCAGCAGGAATTGAAAATGTTCAAACTGTTTCCGATCACCGCGACCTGTCTTTCGGAGAAGCTTATGGGGTAGCCATTCAGGAACTTCGTCTACTGGCTCGTGCCGTTTTTGTAGTCGATTCGAACGACACTGTGACATATGCGGAATATGTCAGTGAAGCAACGGATCATCCAAACTATGAAGCAGCAGTGGAAGCTGCTAAACAAGCGAAATAATATAGAAAATTGGAAGCTCCGGATCCGTTCCGGGGCTTTAATTTTTTTTTGTTCCTCAGCACGAAACTTGTGAATGAACCAAAAGCCCGTTAAAATAGGAAAAAGAATAAGGACGGGAGGAATATGCTGTGAAAATAACTCCGGTTGAGGATTTATTTACGATTTTAAACGAAACGGCTGTAATTATGCAGGAAGAACTGCATTGTACATACTTAGAAGCTCTTGCTGAAACAGGAGAGAATTTATTTCATGAAAGTATTCTTCAGGATGGGCTCAGTGAATTAACAGTTAAAAGGCTCAGGAAGAGTTATGAATCCATTGACTTAAGCAGCTGCACAAAAGAAGAAATCAGAAAATCCTTTCAGCTTGCTATATTAAAAGGCATGAAAGAAAATGTGCAGCCTAATCATCAAATGACTCCTGACGCAGTCGGAATGCTGATGGGGTATCTTGTGGAAAAGTTCATTCAGGATAAAAGCTACCGCCTGCTTGATCCTGCGGTAGGAACAGGAAATTTATTGACCACTGTTATGAATCACCAAAGCGGTAAAGTGATTGAGGCAACAGGGATTGAAATTGATGACTTATTGATTAAGCTTGCTTATATCAATGCCAATTTACAGGAGCACCCCATTCAATTCTTCAATCAGGATAGTCTTGAACCGCTGTTTATCGAATCTGCTGATGCTGCAGTAAGTGATCTGCCTGTCGGGTATTATCCGAATGATGTCCGTTCGGCCGAGTATAAGCTAAAATCAGATGAGGGGCATTCCTATTCTCATCACTTATTTATTGAGCAGAGTATGAATCATGTGAGATCTGGCGGCTATTTATTTTTTATCATTCCTAATGGGATGTTCGAAAGTGATCAGGCTCCAAAGCTTCATGAGTTCATCAAGGAAAATGCCTACATTCAGGGATTGATACAGCTGCCGCTCACTATGTTCAAAAATGAAAAAGCAGCCAAAAGCATATTCATCCTTCAGAAGAAAGGGGAAGGAGTCACTCCCCCTAAGCAGGCGCTCCTGGTCAACTTGCCAAGCTTGTCCAAAACAGCAGAAGCAGAAAAAATCCTCAAGAAAATTGATGTCTGGTTTAAAGAAAACAAATAAGGATAAACGAAAAAGAAGCTGTGCATTTGCCGGCTTCTTTTTAAATGAATAAATATAAGGAAGTATCAGAAAATATTTAATTTAACATGTAAACGATGTCATTGCAAGGTGATTCTTGAAATGTTTGGCATACAGTGTTTAAATGGAAAATTGAGAGATATTAATTGTGGCCGATGCACAAAATAAAGTTGTATGACTTTATATCGCCGTATCACACATTATTATATAAAAGTATGAGTTTAAAGTGACAGATCAGTCCCTTTGAACATTCTAAAGGAGCGGTAGCTTTATGGCAAAAATCATTGCAATTAACGCCGGAAGTTCTTCATTAAAATTTCAATTATTTGACATGCCGAGTGAAGAAGTTATTACTAAAGGTTTAATCGAGCGTATTGGGCTGGATAACGCAGTCTTCAATATTTCTGTAAACGGTGAAAAAATCAAGGAAGTAACAGATATTCCAGATCATGCAGTAGCAGTTAAAATTCTTCTGGACAAATTAACAAATCTGGGGATCATTAAATCGCTTGATGAAATCGAGGGCATTGGCCATCGTGTTGTTCACGGCGGCGAAGCTTTCAATGATTCAGTTGTTATTACGGATGAAGTGCTTGCAAAAATAGATGAACTATCTGAGCTTGCACCTCTTCACAACCCGGCTAACATTACAGGAATAAAGGCGTTCCAGCAGGTTCTTCCAAATGTCCCTGCAGTGGCAGTATTCGATACTGCGTTCCATCAGACGATGCCTGAAAGCTCTTTCCTATATAGCTTGCCATATGAGTATTATGAAAAATATGGCATTCGCAAGTATGGCTTCCATGGAACTTCACATAAATATGTTTCAGAGCGTGCAGCAGAAATGCTTGGCCGTCCGCTTGACCAGCTTCGCCTCATCTCCTGTCACTTAGGAAATGGAGCAAGCATTACAGCTATTGAAGGCGGAAAATCAATCGATACATCAATGGGATTCACTCCATTAGCGGGTGTTACAATGGGTACGCGATCAGGTAATCTGGACCCTGCTCTTATACCATTCATTATGGAAAAGACAGGCTTGAATGCAGATGAAGTTCTTGACGTTCTTAATAAAAAGAGCGGTATGCTAGGTGTTTCCGGCTTCTCGAGTGATCTTCGCGACATTGAAATTCAAGCTGTCGAAGGAAATGAAAGAGCAGAATTGGCTCTTGAAGTATTTGCAAATAGAATCCATAAATATATCGGATCTTATGCTTCCCGCATGTATGGCGTAGATGCTATCATTTTTACAGCCGGAATCGGTGAAAACAGTGATGTCATCCGTGAACGTGTTCTTCAGGGACTGGAATTCATGGGCGTATACTGGGATCCAGCATTAAACAAAGTGCGCGGTGAAGAAGCATTCATCAACTACCCTCATTCACCAGTTAAAGTCATGATTATCCCGACAAATGAGGAAGTTATGATTGCACGTGATGTTGTGAGATTAGCTAAATAAGACTCATAGTAAGGCAAGGGCTTAATAGCTCTTGTCTTTTTTATTGTATCGGGAATATGGCACAATCAGGCTGAAGGAGAATTCCCCATCCAACTTATGCTATACTGAGTCCAAGAAAAAATGTTTTTGGGAGGAATTGCGGTGCCATTGAACGAACGGGAAGAAAGCGTTTTGGCAGGTATTCAGGAGTGGGAAAACAAGCTGTTGAGTTATGAGCCCAATGATTTGGAAATGGTTTATGATAAGTCATTAGAGGGGTCTTTTTCACTGTTGCCAGAAGAAGTTCAGCAACAATTTTTTTCGGCAATGGATAGCTGGCTGTTTCATCTTCATGCGCTTATTCAAGGTTCACAGCTTCAAATGGATGCGAAAGAGCGAATTTTGACGGCAGGGCGTGTATTTCATTCTGATATCGAGACGATCGAAGATCTAAAACAATTAAATATCGACCAGCTTCAATACATAGCTCATCAGCAAATTGCCCGGCATCGTCTTTATTCTTTTGCACAGGGCGGCATTTCCGGGTCAGGCAGCTCTCTCATGCTGGGGGCAGATATTCCTGCAATGGCAGTTATTAATCTTCGTGCCGTACAGCTGATTGCCATGACCTATGGTTTTGAGGTTAATACTCCATTCGAAATGATGAGCTCTCTTAAGGTTTTTCACGCAGCCACACTGCCGCCTCGCATGCAGGGCAGTGCTTGGGAAGAATTAATGAACGAGCTGAAGAATCAGGAAGAATTCTACTTTTATGAAGGAAAAGAAGAGTTGACTGATATCACCTGGATTGAGCAGCCAATGAAGCAGCTTTTTAAAGGAATGGCTATTTTCTTTTTCCGAAGAAAATCGATTCAGGGAATTCCTTTCATCAGCATGGCTATTGGAGCAGGGGCCAATTACCAGCTGACAAGAAAAGTAACTGAATTTGCCCATAAATATTATCAGATGAGATATCTGCATAGAAAGAATGATCAGCAGTGAACTCAAGGATAAATAGGATCTTTAAGTAAAGGTGGTGCCAAAATGAGTACATTAGAGCATAAAAAAGAAGCGCCAAAAGAAGTAAGATGCAAAGTGATCACCGTGAGTGATACGAGAGATGAAGAAACGGATAAAAGCGGAAAGCTGATGATTCAGCTGCTTGAAGAGGCAGGGCATATTATTGTTGATTATGAAATCGTCAAGGATGAAAAAACTCTCATTCGACAGGCCGTATTAAAAGGCTGCGAAAACCCCGGGGTTGACGCTGTACTTACGAATGGAGGCACAGGTATAGCCCTCCGGGACGTAACGATCGAGACGGTTAGAGAATTATTTGATAAAGAAATTGACGGATTCGGTGAATTGTTCAGGATGCTGAGCTACACTGAAGATATCGGGTCTGCGGCCATACTTTCACGGGCTGCTGCAGGCACCGTGCAAAATAAAGCAGTTTTCTCAACACCGGGATCATCCGGGGCAGTCCGCCTTGCGATGAATAAGCTGGTTTTGCCTGAACTCGGGCATATCGTCAGGGAACTAAGAAAAGATTTATAAAAGGCAAAAAACCTTTCCGCCGCGGAAAGGTTTTTCTTATGAATGCATTTTTCCTGTAATATCCTGATTCGTTCGATACCATAGCCACAGATCATTTATGACGGATGCAAGTTCTGAAATTTCACTGTTGAGTCTGCATGATCTTTCAAAATTCCCCTCATCTGACAGCTCAGCCTGTTTCCTGTTGATATCCTCTTCAAGCTCGGCAATGCGGTCAGGAATCCGGCCTCTTATTTTTTCCCATTGAAACAGAATCATCTGCTGTGTTTTTGGTGAATATTCATCCCACTCCCGGTCAAAGTTGGGAATGTCAATTCCAAGCCGGCTATTATGTGAAAAATGCTCCTCCATTATAAATCCCCCAAACGATAATCTTGCTTTTATTTTACTATAAAGATGTTTGCGGTGCATGAATGTTTTAGTATTCAATCATTTTCTGCAGATACTACTATGGAACTAATATGAAGATAAATGAACTTGGTTCACAAGAACTGATTTAATAGAAAGGCTAAGGTATTGGTTTACAGCTTTAATATATATCGATAGTATATTGACTATTGAGAATATTAAAATAAATAAATGGGGGAGAATATGAAAAGATTTATAGCGCATTTAACAGTTTTAGTCCTGGTGCTGGGTTTGCTTTTGCCTTACCCCGCTGCAGCCATGGGAGAAGAGCTGGGCAGAACAGGAAACAGCCCAGTAGAGCAAGTATTTAAACATAAAAAAGCTTTAGAATATCCAACCTTGTCAAAAGCAAAGCGGCCCGAGGATGCAGGCTTTTCTTCCAAAAAGCTCAAAGAGGTTGATAAGCTGATTGAGGAGGAAATCAAAAATGGTTTTCCAGGAGCTGCTTTAGTCGTTATTAAAGATGGCAAGATTGTTAAAAATTCTGCATATGGTTCAGCCAAAGTCTTTGATGAATCTGATCCTTTAAATCACCCGCAGAAAATGAAAACAAAAACCATGTTTGATTTAGCATCAAATACGAAAATGTATGCCGTTAATTTTTCACTGCAGCATCTTGTCAGTGAAGGAAAGATCAATCTTGAAGAAAAAATTCAGCATTATTTTCCTGAATTTAAAGATTCAGCGGACGATGAGATAAAAGGGAAAGGTGAACTCCGGATCATCGACTTGCTTCATCATACAGCCGGATTTCCTTCAAGCGTCCATTATCATAATCCTGAAAGAGCGGGAGAATTGTATTCCCAGGAACGCAGTAAAACGCTTTCCATGATTTTAAAAACTCCCCTTCAGTATGAACCTGGCACCAAACAGGTTTACAGTGATATTGACTATATGCTGCTGGGATTTATTATTGAAAAAATTACTGGAGAGCAGCTTGACCGTTATACTGAGAACCATATTTATAAGCCTTTAGGGTTAAAGAAAACTTTATTTAATCCTCTCCGCAAGGGATTTAAAGAAAAGGATTTCGCTGCAACTGAACTGCACGGCAACACCAGGGATGGCGTCATTTCCTTTCCGAATATCAGGACTTATACTCTCCAGGGAGAGGTTCATGATGAGAAGTCCTTTTATTCAATGGATGGAATATCAGGGCATGCAGGTCTTTTTTCCACGACTTCAGATCTTGCTGTACTGATGCAGGTGATGCTTAATAATGGGGGCTATGGAAATATAAAGGTATTTGATAAAAAAACAATTGATAAATTTGTAAAACCTTATGATATGAATCCTACATATGGGTTAGGATGGCGTTTGAACGGAGATCCAAGTATGGAGTGGATGTTCAGCGAATATGCCGGGAAAGAAGTATTTGGACATACCGGCTGGACAGGAACAGTAACGGTTATAGACAGAGAAAATAATTTAGCAATCGCTCTCCTGACAAATAAAAAACATTCTCCTGTCATCGATCCATTAAAAGATCCGCACAAATTTCAAGGAGACACATACAGTATCAGTCAATATGGAAGTGTAATATCAGCGGTTTATGAAGCATTAAAACATTAACCTATACTGCAGGCAAAAGCTAAATACAGGGCTTTTGCCTTTTTTTAATGAAAAAATTGTATTTATTTTTATACATTTTTACGAATAAGTATTGATTTTTAAATAAAAGGTTGTTAAAGTAAGAGAATAATAAATGAATAAAAACATAATTTAAATGTATATTTATACGTATATTCTAAGGAGGAAATATAAATGTCACAAAATAAAGTTGTTCTTGCATACTCAGGCGGTCTGGATACATCAGTTGCGGTTAAATGGCTGCAGGATCAAGGTTATGCTGTTGTTGCCTGCTGCCTTGACGTTGGGGAAGGAAAAGATCTGAACTTTATCCAGAAAAAAGCTTTAACTGTTGGAGCAGTCCAATCTTATGTGATTGATGCAAAAGAGGAATTTGCTAATGAATATGCATTAATTGCGCTTCAGGCACATGCTTTATATGAAAACAAGTATCCATTGATTTCTGCACTTTCACGCCCGCTGATCGCCAAAAAGCTTGTTGAAGTAGCAGAAAAAGAAGGTGCAGTAGCAGTCGCGCATGGATGTACCGGCAAAGGAAATGACCAGGTTCGTTTTGAAGTGGCAATTCAGGCTCTTAACCCTGATCTTCAAGTATTAGCTCCGGTTCGTGAATGGAGCTGGTCACGTGAGGAAGAAATTGAATATGCAAAACAAAATAATATACCTATCCCAATTAACCTGGATTCTCCATACAGCATTGATCAAAACTTATGGGGAAGAAGCAATGAGTGTGGTGTACTGGAAGATCCATGGGCTGCTCCTCCGGAAGATGCATACGATCTTACCGTTTCTCTTGAAAAAGCTCCTGATACACCTGATACGGTTGAAATCGGTTTTGAAAAGGGTGTGCCAGTCAGCTTGAATGGTAATAGCATGAAGCTTTCCGAACTTATTGCCGACCTGAATGAGCTCGCAGGCAAGCATGGGGTTGGGCGTATCGACCATGTGGAAAATCGCCTTGTCGGCATCAAATCCCGTGAAGTATACGAGTGCCCGGGTGCGATGACACTTCTGAAAGCTCATAAAGAGCTTGAGGACTTAACAATGGTTAAAGAAATGGCCCACTTTAAACCGGTTATTGAGAAAAAAGTGGCTGAACTTATATATGAAGGATTGTGGTTCTCTCAGCTTAACAATGCGTTATCGGCTTTCCTGAAAGAAACACAAACATTTGTAACAGGAATAGTCAGAGTAAAGCTCTTTAAAGGCCATGCAATTGTTGAAGGGAGAAAATCTCCTTATTCCCTGTACGACGAAAAGTTAGCAACATATACTTCAGATGATGAATTTGACCATAATGCGGCAGTTGGCTTTATTAAGCTATGGGGGCTGCCGACAAAAGTGCAGAGCATTGTTCAAAACAGCAAGAAGGTGACAGTGTGAAAAAACTATGGGGAGGCAGATTCACAAAATCTGCTGAAGAATGGGTAGATGAATTCGGAGCATCGATTTCGTTTGACCAGGAATTGGTTATGGAAGATATCGAAGGAAGCATGGCCCACGTTTCCATGCTTTCTAAAACAGGAATTATTACTGAGAAAGAAGCAGAAAAAATCAAAACAGGCCTTCATCAGCTAAAACAGAAGGCTGCGAAGGATGAACTGGATTACTCAGTAAAGCTTGAAGATATTCATTTAAATCTAGAGAGTCATTTGACTGAACTGACGGGACCTGTCGGCGGCAAACTCCATACAGCAAGAAGCCGAAATGACCAGGTGGCAACAGACATGCATTTATATCTCCGCAAGCAGGTGGAGCAAATTGTTGAATTGATTCAGGAAATGCAGGAGGAGTTAATCATCCAGGCTGAAAAGAATGTGGAAACCATCATGCCGGGCTATACTCATTTGCAGCGGGCACAGCCGATCTCTTTCGGCCACCATCTGATGGCTTATTTCTGGATGCTTGAGAGGGACAAAGAGCGCTTTGCTGAAAGTCTAAAGAGAATTAACGTATCACCTCTTGGAGCTGGGGCGCTGGCTGGCACAACTTTCCCGATTGACCGTGAGTATACGGCTGAGCTTCTCGGGTTTGAAGGCATTTATGAGAACAGCCTGGATGCTGTCAGCGACAGAGACTTTATTTTGGAGTTCCTGTCTTCAAGCTCCATCCTGATGATGCATCTGTCGCGTTTAAGTGAAGAATTCATCCTTTGGTCAAGCCAGGAATTTCAATTCATTGAACTCGATGACAGCTTTGCAACAGGCTCAAGCATCATGCCGCAGAAGAAGAACCCCGACATGGCGGAGCTCATACGCGGTAAAACAGGACGTGTCTACGGAAACCTCATGGGTCTCCTGACAGTATTGAAAGGTCTGCCTCTTGCCTATAACAAAGATATGCAGGAAGATAAGGAAGGGATGTTTGATACTGTAAAGACAATCACAGGATCACTTAAAATCTTTGCCGGGATGATCCGCACCATGAAGGTTAAAACCGGGCAGATGGAAAAAGCGACTAAAAATGACTTTTCCAATGCTACTGAACTGGCGGATTATCTGTCTGATAAAGGCATTCCATTCAGAGAAGCACATGAGATTGTCGGGAAACTGGTGCTTGTCTGTGTACAAAAGGGATGCTTCCTTGGAGATTTGCCGCTTGATGATTTTAAGAGTGCCCATCCATTGTTCGAAGAAGATATTTATGAAGTGCTGGATCCATATACAGCTGTCAAAAGAAGAAATAGTGCAGGCGGAACAGGATTCAAACAAGTAAGTATCGCGATTGAAAAAGCGAAGGAATACGTCGCCGGCACTAAAGAGGTTGCCAATAAATAGTAAAAAATGGCGCTGCATCAGGCAGCGCCATTTTTTCTACTCTTCTTCTTTATCCGTTCTGACTACGAGGACATCACAGCGGGCATAGCGGGTAATATGTTCAGAAACACTGCCGATGATGAAACGTTCAACCGCGTTCATGCCTGTTGCTCCGCAAATGATCAGGTCAACATTGTGCTTTCTGGCAATATCCTTTGGAACCTTCACTTTAGGAGAACCATAGTCAACTTCATATGTTACATTCTCGATGCCTGCATCCATAGCCGTTCTTTTGTATTTTTCCATTAATTCTGTTGCGAAACGGTCAGCCCTTTCAGCTATTGTACGGTCATAGGCTTCAACAGTGGCAAACGTGCGGGTATCAATGATATGCGCCAATATCAGAGAAGCGTTATTGCGCTTGGCAATTTCAATTGCCTTTTTAAAAGCCCATTCTGCTTCAGTTGAACCATCTACAGCGACTAATATGTTTTTATACTTCATGCCCATTTGAATCTCCTCCTTTACCTATATTATACATCTATAAAAACTGAATATCTGTAACAGAAAATCGAACAATAGTAAGGCTGATAAAAATTTTATGAAGAGGAGCAGATGAAGATGGAAAAGAGAGAACCAAAAGCAGAATCCGGATATTTTTTTGATGAGCAGGGTACAAATGAGGTTAGCGCACAAATCATGAATGCTTATAACAGCGGTGTTATTGATCAGCCAAATGCCGAGTTTGACATGGAAGCTCACGAACGGAATGAAGGCAATCTGCAATAAGAAAAGCAAGCTCTCATAAATACATGAGGGCTTTTTATATGCTTGTTTGGGAAGAGAAAAATAGGCGAAGGAATTGTATACTTTTCCCTAAAATAGCCATATAAAGTTAATAGCGGTATCATTAAAAATACGGAGGTATGCAGAATGCGTATCGGAGTTCCAAAGGAAGTAAAAAACAATGAAAACAGGGTTGCCATGACTCCTGCCGGTGTTATGAATCTTATCCAATTTGGCCATGAAGTCTATATAGAAACGGGTGCCGGGATCGGATCGGGCTTTTCTGACAGCGACTATATGAGTGCAGGCGCACATATTGTTCAGTCTGCGGAAGAGGCATGGGCCATGGATATGGTCATGAAGGTAAAGGAGCCGATACAGAGCGAATATGTGTATTTTCGGGAAGGGTTAATTCTCTTTACATATTTGCATTTGGCTGCTGAACCTGATTTGACAAATGCTTTAATAAATAAAAAGGTTGCAGGCATTGCTTATGAAACAGTCCAGCTTCCCAGCCGGACTTTGCCTCTATTGACTCCAATGAGTGAAGTAGCGGGAAGAATGGCAGCTCAGGTAGGCGCACAGTTCCTTGAAAAAATACATGGCGGGAAAGGAATTCTTCTATCGGGGGTCCCGGGTGTACAGCGTGGGAAAGTTACAATAATCGGCGGCGGTGTTGCTGGAACTAATGCGGCAAAGATGGCAATTGGTCTTGGTGCCAAGGTGACTATGATCGATTTGAATCCAGATCGCCTTCGGCAGCTTGATGATATCTTTGGAAGAGAAGTAACAACTTTAATCTCAAATCCTTATAATATCGCTGAAGCTGTTAAGGATTCAGACCTCGTCATTGGAGCTGTACTGATTCCGGGTGCTAAAGCTCCTAAGCTTGTGACGGAGGAAATGATCAAAACGATGAGCCCGGGTTCTGTTATTGTGGATATCGCCATTGATCAGGGAGGGATTTTTGAAACAACTGATCGAATTACTACCCATGACCATCCCACATATGAAAAACATGGCGTCGTTCATTATGCGGTAGCTAATATGCCGGGGGCAGTTCCGAGAACATCAACAATGGCACTGACAAACGTGACGGTTCCCTATGCAGTTCAAATAGCAAATAAAGGCTGCAAACAGGCATGTCTGGATAATGAAGCTTTATTAAAGGGAGTCAATACATTAAATGGCTACGTGACATACAAGGCGGTAGCTGAGGCCCATAGTCTTGACTACTCAGATGCGAGAACACAATTGGAGCAGCAATAGAAAAAGCTGAAGGCGCCCGTTTATTGATGATATTGATCTAATACAGAATTTATATAAAAAATCCGGGGCTGATTAGCCCCGGATTTTCTGTGGAATTTGTTCAACTCTCTATTTAATAATTTGAAGTTCTTTCGGGAATTTGGTCAAAATTTCTACTCCGTCTGCTGTTACAGCAAGGTCATCTTCAATCCTCACTCCGGCAACACCTGGAACATAGATACCCGGTTCGATGGTGAAGACCATACCTTCTTCAAGCAAAAGCGGGTTTGTTTCTGTTAATGAAGGGTACTCATGCACGCTCACACCCAGCCCATGGCCTAATCGATGCGGGAAATAGTCGCCGTATCCGGCTTCTGCTATCAGGTTTCTTGCTGTCAGGTCAATATCTGCGCAAGTGACTCCCGGTTTGCTCGCTTCCACAGCTGCAAGCTGAGCTTTTAAGACTGTATCATAAATTTCTTTCTGTTTATCATTGATATCACCGTAAGCTACAGTTCTTGTAATATCTGAGCAGTAGCCATTCCAGACAACTCCGAGGTCAAACAGGACTAAGTCCCCTTTTTGAATCTTGGTCATTCCTGGTGTGCCATGAGGGGAAGCTCCGTTAGCCCCCGTCAGGACCATGGTAGAAAAGGACATTTCATTAACGCCTTTTTTCTTTAATGCGTACTCTACGGCAGCCAGAACATCCAGTTCTGTTTTTCCTTCCTGGATCTCGGCACAGCCTGTTTCAATCGCAAAATCAGCCAGTGCACATGCTTCGCGGATGATTTCCAATTCTTTTTCATCCTTAACCATACGAAGCTGACGCAGCTTTGCTTCAGCCGAAACGAATGAAGCACCGCTGAACAGGCCGGAAATGGCTTCATAACGCTCCACATTCATATGCTCTTTTTCAATTGCTGTTTTATTTACTGTTCCGATTCTTTTATGTATGGATGTCTGGATAAATTCCCAAGGGTTTTGAATATCGCTGTACCCAATAATTTCATGGCTCCAGCCGGCATTTTTGGCATCTTCTTTTTCCATAGCCGGACATACGAGGAATGGCTCCTCTTCCTGGAAAACAGCCAGTCCAAGCAAGCGTTCATGAGGGTCGCTTAAAAAGCCGCTTAAATAAAACACATTATCCGGTGATGTGACAAAAGTGACTTGTATATCATTTTCCTTCATCCACTGTGACAGTTTCTGCAATCTGTTATTCATTGTGAACCTCCTTATATATTCATACTTTGAGAGTAGCAACTAAAAACGAAAAGCGCAAGCGCCTTGGTCACGATTGAACGCAGACTAAAAGCGCCACGTCCTGTGGCAACGTCTGCATGACCCCCATCCTCCCAAAAGCTGTCGCTTTCGGTCGTGCGATGTTTATGCTGACGAAGCCTTCCTTGTCCTGGGGGCCTCAAGCACAAGACGAGCCTCCCGGAAAGGCGTTCTTTGCCTTTTTGGGAGGGTTGCCCGAAATGTGGAGGCGACTGCCAGGGACTACAAGCATAAGACGAGCCCTGCAAGAAGGTGTTCTTTCCTTCTGGAAGGGATTGGTTTATGTCGCGAGTCCCTAGGAGCCGAAACAAGACAGGCTTGTGACCTCGAGGGGGTAGGCGGCTTGCGCTAGACAGTTATCTAACTTCAGAAATATACCTTTAACCTTAGATATTGTAAACTTTTTAAAGATTGCCAATTCGGGTATATATAAAAAGGAAGCAGGAATAACTTATTTTTCGTTGAAGTAACTTACATAAGTGAAAATAGGAGAGGAGCATCAAATTGAAAGTATCATTTCATGGCCATTCAGTAGTAAAAATCGAATCACAGGGAAAAACCATTTTAATAGACCCCTTTATTACCGGAAATGGTTCGACAGACTTAAAAGCTGAGGATCAGAAGCCGGACGTCATCATTGTTACCCATGGACATGGTGACCATCTCGGGGACACGATTGAGCTGGCAAAACGCAATGATTCTCTTGTCATTGCCAACTTTGAGCTTGCCACCTATCTTGAGTGGCAGGGAGTAAAAGCGCATGGAATGTCGATCGGCGGCGGATATAATTTTGACTTTGGAAGAGTGAAGCTGACACCTGCATTTCATGGGACAGGTCTCGAGACGGAAAACCAGGAAATCATCTACCTGGGAATGCCTGCAGGTGTGCTCATCACATTAGAAGGAAAAACCATTTATCATGCAGGGGATACAGGGCTTTTCTCTGATATGAAGTTAATTGGCGACCGTCATCCGATCGATTTGGCATTTCTGCCGATTGGAGACAATTTTACAATGGGGCCGGATGATGCAGCATATGCAGCAGAACTTCTGGGCGCCAAGAAGGTTGTTCCCATTCACTTCAACACATTTCCGCCAATCAGGCAGGATCCGCATAAATTCATCAGCATGCTCGAAGGTGGAGTCGGGCAGGTTCTCGAAGCAGGGGAATCAATCGAATTGTAATATGAAAACGCAGCTTCTGATGGAGGCTGCGTTTGTTTTTTTATAACTAAATCCCGGCCTGTCCGCATACATTTTAGGGAGGACAGGATAAAGGAGGAAGCGAAAGTGAACAAAAACCGATATTTGCTATGCTTGCTGCTTTGCGGCTTGATGCTTTATTATGCAGCTCCAAGAATGGGCGTATTTAATGGAGGGACGGAAGGGATCTTTGCCATCAGCTGGCTGGCACTTGCTCTTTTTGTCATTGCCGGAAACCTGACTGCATTGCTCTATGCGCCGAAAAAAGCGGCTGTTTCGGGGAAGCAGGTGCGCAAATTGGCAGACAGGAAGCGGGCGCACTCCTTAGGCAGGTAATGAAGATTGCCGGAGTCAATTGTATCAAGGCCTCTTTACCCTTATAATGAAAATAAGGAATAATTTGTAGAGGGTGAAAGTCTTGGCTACTAAGCATGAGCAAATATTACAATATATTGATGAGCTGCCAATTGGAGAAAAGATATCGGTCAGACAGATCGCCAAGGCGCTCGCTGTGAGTGAAGGGACGGCATACAGAGCGATTAAGGATGCTGAAAATAAGGGATATGTCAGTACAATAGAACGTGTTGGTACCATAAGAATCGAGCGGAAAAAGAAAGAGAATATTGAGAAGCTTACTTTTGCAGAAGTTGTTAATATCGTTGACGGCCAGGTGCTCGGTGGAAGAGCAGGGCTTCATAAAACATTGAACAAATTTGTTATTGGGGCGATGAAGCTTGAAGCAATGATGAGATACACAGATGCCGGAAATCTGCTGATCGTCGGAAACCGGACACAGGCACACGAATTAGCTTTGAAGGCTGGCGCTGCTGTACTAATTACCGGGGGATTTGATACCGAAGACCATGTCAAAAAGCTGGCCGACGATTTGCAGATGCCTGTGATCTCAAGCAGTTATGATACCTTCACAGTGGCGACTATGATCAATCGGGCTATTTATGACCAGCTGATTAAAAAAGAGATTGTACTTGTTGAAGATATCCTTACTCCTCTGCAAGAGGCAATTTTCCTGAAAACAACCGATACAATCGCAGATTGGATGACATATAACCGCGAAACCGGCCACAGCCGATTCCCGGTTGTCGATAATAATCTCAAGGTGCAGGGAGTAGTTACTTCCAAGGATATCATGGGACATGACAAGGAAACGCTTATCGAAAAAATCATGACTAAAAACCCAATGACAGTTGGCGGAAAGACGAGCGTTGCTTCTTCCTCGCATATGATGGTGTGGGAAGGAATTGAATTGCTTCCAGTCGTGGATGAAGCGAATAAACTCGAAGGCATTGTAAGCCGACAGGATGTGCTGAAAGCTTTGCAGATGATACAAAGGCAGCCGCAGGTGGGTGAAACAATTGACGATATTGTCACCAGCCAGCTGGTTATGACACGGGGGAAAACAAAAGGGGATGACGTCTATCGCTGCGAGGTTACTCCGCAGATGACGAACCACCTTGGAACGATTTCCTATGGAGTCTTTACAACCATTGTATCGGAAGCGGCAAACAGAGTGTTAAGAAGCTATAAAAAGGGAGATCTCGTAGTTGAAAATATGACTGTCTACTTTATAAAACCTGTTCAGATTGACAGCATGCTTGAAATCAATCCCAAAGTCCTGGAAGTAGGGCGGAAGTTCGGTAAAGTGGATGTTGAAGTTTTTAACGAAGGTGTCCTTGTTGGCAAAGCGATGATGATGTGCCAGCTGATTGATAGACATTAATAGAGAAATGATAAAAAGCCGCTCAAAAATGAACGGCTTTTTTTGCAGGGCCCTTTCTGAAGAGCCGGGTATTTAATTTTTCCTTGCTGCTTCAGCTTCTTTCACAGCATGAGGCGTGTAAAATTTATATGCTTTTATGCCGCCCCATATGCTTAGACCGCCAATAAGAATAAACACAATCGCCACAATGAGAGCAGTTGTTGTGTCGTATAAAAACAGCTGATTAAGGCCAAATATGGAAACAAATGAACCCAGGGCAATTCTGGACTTGGCTGAT
Organism: Cytobacillus sp. SAFR-174; assembly: GCF_051964675.1. Lineage (NCBI taxonomy): Bacteria > Bacillati > Bacillota > Bacilli > Caryophanales > Bacillaceae > Cytobacillus > Cytobacillus sp. SAFR-174. The sequence continues at coordinate 50,788 of NZ_JBQCMZ010000007.1, forward strand.
ATCCATTGTCTTTCAGCCGGCTGTCTGCTTCTGAAGAACTTTACTTTGTAGAAAATATAGAAAGAAAAAGAGAGTATAATCAGGATAACAAATATAGGCATTCCATAACCTCCAAGTTTCGACAATCTCTTATTATTCTACCTTCATTATTAAAAAAATGCCATAAGCGTGCAGTGTTTTCTTTTTCTTTTCATGGTGGTATGGTAAAAATATAGTATTCAGAATAAAAGGAGCGCGCCATGAAACAGAAGATATTAGATGAAATAATAAAATATGAAACAATCATTATTCATAGGCATGTCCGTCCGGACCCGGATGCGTATGGTTCACAGGGGGGCCTTGCTGAAATCCTTAAGGCTTCATTTCCGGAGAAAGCGATCTTTACTGTCGGGCAGGAAGAAGAAACACTTCATTATATGAGAAGGCTTGATCAAATATCTGATGATACATATAAAGGTGCGCTGGTCATTGTCTGTGATACAGCAAATGCAGAGCGGATATGTGATGGCAGATATGGAACGGGCAGCAAGCTGATTAAAATTGATCATCACCCTAATATGGATCCGTATGGGGATTTAATGTGGGTGGATACAGATGCAAGCTCTACAAGTGAAATGATTTATGAGTTTTATCTTTTCGGCAAAGAACAGGGACTAAAAATGTCTGATGAGGCGGCCAGGCTTTTATTTGCTGGAATAGTTGGCGACACCGGCCGTTTCCTTTATCCCAGCACAACAGAAAAGACGTTTGCCTTTGCAGGTGAACTGATTCATTATAATTTTTCACGTCCGGAACTGTTTGATAAGATGTACGAGCTGGACGCAAATATTGTTAAACTGAAGGGATATGTGCTGCAGAATTTTGAGATGAGATCCAGCGGGGCTGCTGTAATGATCCTGAAAAAGGAATTGCTCGAAGAATTTAAGGCGGTGCCTTCCAAAGCATCCCTGCTCGTAAGCACTCTTGGCGATGTGAAGGGAATAAAAGCATGGGTTTTCTTTATCGAGGAAAGCGATCAAATCCGTGTACGGTTCCGTTCTAAGGGTCCAATAATCAATGAAATTGCAAGGAAGTATAAAGGCGGAGGACACCCCCTTGCTGCCGGAGCTTCCATTTATTCATGGGATGAGATGGAAACCGTTGTAAGTGACCTTGAGGCTGTCTGCAGAGACAACTGACATATAATGCCCGGCAAAAAAAGCCGGGCATTAATCCAGCATTATATTCAATTCAATTGAGACAGTGGTATAGATGACCAATTCTTTAACTTCCACCCGGTACCTTTTTTCGTTTACGCGATGTGTCTTATTCTCTATGATTTTTTTGATCAGTTCACTGCTTTTATATACAGTATCCATGTCTTTGGCAATCATCATGCTGATATCCTCTTTTATTTTATCTTCCAGCTGGAAAACACTGAAGGAATCCAGTTTATATTTGTCGCCGTTGACAATTTTAATGGAAATATCCTGGACAGTCAGTTTTTTCTGGTTTTCTTTATTTAATTTTTTGAATTCCTCCTGCCAGATTTCTTTATCTTTTTCCAATTCATAAATAGCATCCTGCTGAAGCTTGATTTCTTTGCTGTATCTCTCCTGCCATTGCCCGAAGATAAATAAGAAAATAAACCAGCTGATGATGCCTCCCAGGGCCATTCCTGCAAAAAAACGCTGCCAGGATGGCAATCGGTAGTAAGGCGGTATCCTCATGCCGAAATGTTCTCCTGAGTCAGCCAGTTAATGAGCATGGCGCCGGTCTGGGCCCCTCCGAGAGCAGAAAGAATCAGCATAAATTGCTTGAAGATGTCCTTAGTCTGTCCGTCCATAACGCCTCTTTCAAAGCTGTAAACTGTATCAAAGGTCCCCCCTATCGCTGCAATGATGGCCCAAATGCGAATCATGCTGGAAATCTGGAAGATTTGATTTAAAGGAGGCTTTCCAGTCAGAAAAGCAGCCATGCCGCCAATGATTGAACCTCCAATCAAAACACCGAACGCAATGAAATAGCTCTCAATTAAAGTGGAGAAAAAGGGCTGGGTATTCATATCATCCATCCTCGCTGCAGGAATGGTCCTGCCAGAATTATCTTGATACTTCATCATATGGACAAACTCAATAAAATATGTTTTTTAGGTGCTGTTAAAAAGAGAACATATTTTCTTTTTGGAAACGGGCGTTCTATAATGAAAATAGCAGAAATTAAGGGTGTGAGAAACATGTCATTTATTCACCTTCATGTATATAGCGCATATAGCCTGCTGTCGAGCACGGCAAGAATAGAGCAGCTTGTGACGGGCGCAAGGAAAAATAGGTTTCCTGCCCTGGCTCTGACGGACCGAAATGTCATGTACGGGGCAGTCGCCTTTTATAAAGAATGTCTTAAGCAGTCCATAAAGCCGATCCTGGGACTCACTGTGGATGTACTAAGCGAGATATCTGAAGGCGAAGCTTATCCACTGGTCCTCCTGGCTAAAAACCGGCAAGGGTTTCAGAATCTATTAAAAATCACGAGCACGGTCCAGACAAAATCGCCTGGAGGCATTCCTGTTAAATGGCTTAAACACTATGCCGGAGGATTGTTTGCTTTAACTCCAGGCTTGGATGGGGAGATCGAACAATCTCTTGTGGCAGGTGAATACGGCCAGGCAAAAAGAACAGCTGACCTTTTCAGCAGCATTTTCGGGCCAAATTCTTTCTTCTTCGCTTTACAGGATCATGGGCTGCATGATGAAAAAAAAATCCACGACACTCTGGTTAAGCTTTCAGAAGAAGCCGGGATTGGCCTGGCGGCTTCAAATGGTGTCTGTTACATCAAAAAAGAGGAAGCTTTTGCCCATGAGTGCCTGCTGGCCATTAAAAATGGTGAAAAGCTCCAGGATGAAGAAAGAGAACGGCTGAAGAGCAATGAGTATTACTTAAAGTCATCCGGGGAAATGGCGGAACTGTTATCAGAGTATCCGGATGCATTAGAGAATACGATTATGATTGCTGAGCAATGCAATGTAATGCTTGAGCTGGATAAACAGAATCTCCCTAAGTACCCTGCTGCAGGAGGAATGAGTGCCGATGAGCTGTTGGAAGAAGTGTGCCGGCAGGGCTTTGCTGACAGATATCCGGATGGCAATGATGAGCATAAGGATCGGCTGCGGTATGAGCTGAACATAATCAGGAACATGAAATTCAGTGATTATTTTCTAATCGTTTGGGATTTTATGAAATTCTCGAGGGAAAATGGCATTTTAACAGGTCCGGGACGGGGATCTGCAGCCGGTTCGATGGTTGCTTATGTCCTCTACATAACAGATGTGGATCCCATTGAGCATCAACTCCTATTTGAGCGGTTCCTTAACCCGGAAAGAATCTCCATGCCTGATATTGATATCGATTTCCCGGATCACAGAAGGGATGAGGTAATTCGGTATGTATCCCAAAAATATGGAGAACTGCGTGTGGCTCAAATTCTTACATTTGGGACCCTTGCTGCCAAAGCGGCACTCCGGGATGTCGGCAGGGCATTTGGGCTTAATCCTAAAGAGCTGGACATGCTTTCAAAAAAAATACCTTCCAAATTGGGCATCACTCTCAAAGAGGCCTACAAAGAATCTGAGCCTTTAAGAAGATTTACCCAGGAATCCGATTTAAATAGGAGACTATTTGAAACAGCTGTCAAACTGGAAGGACTCCCAAGACATACATCGACCCATGCAGCCGGGGTTGTCATCAGCGAACATCCGCTTGTTGAGGCCATTCCTATACAAAAAGGGCATGAAAATGTTTATTTGACCCAATATTCAATGGAGCATCTCGAGGATGTCGGCCTTTTAAAAATGGATTTTCTCGGTCTTAGAAACCTGACATTAATTGAGAATATCCTAAGCTCTATACAGAGAAAGACAGGCACACAGATTGATATAAAACAAATTCCCCTGGATGATGAGGATGTATACAGTCTTTTGGGAAGAGGAGATACAACAGGTATTTTCCAGCTTGAATCTGATGGGATGCGCAGTGTCCTGACAAGGCTTCAGCCAACGCGGTTTGAGGATATAGTGGCTGTCAATGCTCTTTATCGCCCAGGCCCAATGGAAAATATCCCTCTTTTTATTGACAGGAAGCACGGAAGGAAGCCAATCATATATCCTCATCCTGACTTGAAGCCTATTCTTGAAAATACGTATGGAGTCATCGTATATCAGGAACAAATTATGCAAATCGCTGCAAAAATGGCCGGATTTTCATTGGGTGAAGCAGATTTGCTTCGGAGAGCGGTCAGCAAGAAGCAAAAAGAAGTGCTTGACCGTGAGCGTGTCCATTTCGTTGGAGGAGCAGTCAATAAAGGCTATAATGAGCAAACCGCCCATGATATATATGACTTAATCGTCCGGTTCGCAAATTATGGATTCAACCGGAGCCATGCTGTTGCATATAGCTTCATAGCCTATCAGCTGGCTTATTTGAAAACTCATTATCCTCTTCACTTTATGGCTTCCCTGCTGACTTCTGCTATCGGAAATGAAGGCAGGATTGCCCAATATATCGGAGAACTGAGGCAGATGGGCTTAACGCTCAGCCCGCCTTCCATTAATAAAAGCGGCTACTCCTTTCTGGCAGAGAAAAATTCTATCAGATATAGCCTGGCTGCTATAAAAGGAATTGGTGCTGCAGCTTTAAGAGATATTTTTCAGGCGAGAAAAAACAAGCGCTTTGAAGATCTGTTTGATTTTTGCATAAGGGTTTCAACAAAAGCAGTAAATCGCAAAATCCTTGAATCGCTGGTACATTCAGGCAGCTTTGATGAATTTGGAGAAGATAGAGCTGTTCTTCTGGCAAGCCTGGATGTAGCTGCGGAGCATGCCCAGCTTGTTTTGCCGGAAGATGATCAAGCTGATTTCTTTGAAGATGATGAATTTTTTCCTAAGCCTAAATATACAGAAGTAGATCCGATCCGTTCCGAGGACAAGCTGAGATTTGAAAAAGAGGTGCTCGGCCTATATTTATCAGATCATCCTGTTTCAATTTACGAATCCTATTTTTCCCTGCTGGAAGCCTGTCCGCTGACTGAACTCGAAAAAACGGTTAAAAAGGCAAAGACAGTTGCTTATTTATCCGAAGTGAAAAAAATCCGTACGAAAAAAGGCGAGCCAATGGCGTTTCTTTCCTTGAGCGATCAGACGGGGGATATGGAGGCAGTTGTATTTCCAAAGGTGTTTAGCCGGTTTTCCATGCTCTGCTCTCAGGGAAACATCGTCTTAGCGGAGGGAAAGCTGGAGGAACGGGACGGAAAAAAGCAGCTGATTGTACAGCACCTGGATGATGTGAAGGAAGCCGTTGAAAAAATGCAAAATAAAGATCCCGTATTGTATTTAAGGATTACTGAGGATCGGGAGACAACGGAAAATCTTCGTTTGCTCAAAGAATTATTTAAGAAAAATGAAGGCAATGTTCAAGTGGTTTTGTATTATGAAACCTCCCGAAAAACCATTCGCCTGGGTGAAGAGGATCTGGTCTCGCCGACAGAGGATTTCCTTAATTTACTTATGCAGCTGCTTGGCCGGAATAACGTCGTTTTAAAGTAATTACCCTTTACAACAATAACAATTATGGTATATTTGTAAGAAGAAAAATAAACTGGTCTGACCACTGTGAGTGAAAGAAAAGCCCTGCTCAATCTGATACTGAAACAGAACTGCAGCTGGGTTTAAAGCATGTATTCGTCAAGTCTATGTTTATATATAATCCTATCCGGAATATGAGGAGTGAAAATTTTGACCTTACGCGAAGAAGCTTTGCATATGCATAGAGCTAATAAAGGGAAATTGGAATCTAAATCTAAAGTACAGGTGCGAAATGCCAAAGACTTAAGTCTTGCTTACTCACCGGGGGTTGCTGAGCCCTGCAAGGAAATTTATGATAAGCCGGAAACTGTCTATGAATATACAATGAAAGGCAACATGGTCGCGGTTGTTTCCGATGGAACAGCAGTGCTGGGACTGGGGAATATCGGGCCGGAAGCTGCCCTGCCTGTAATGGAAGGAAAAGCTGTACTTTTCAAAAGTTTTGCAGGAGTGGATGCATTTCCAATTTGCCTTAATACGACAGACGTAGATAAAATTGTTGAGACTGTAAAACTGCTCGAGCCTACATTTGGAGGCGTAAACCTTGAAGATATTGCTGCTCCCAATTGCTTTTATGTAGAGGAGCGACTAAAGAAGGAAACAAACATTCCCGTTTTTCATGATGATCAGCATGGCACTGCCATTGTAACTGTTGCAGGCCTTGTAAATGCCCTGAAGCTTTCCGGGAAGAAGATGAATGAAATTAAGGTAGTCGCAAATGGTGCCGGTGCTGCCGGGATTGCCATTATTAAACTTTTATACAGCTACGGTGTACGCGATATCATTATGTGTGACACCAAAGGTGCTATTTATGAAGGCCGCCCTCAGGGTATGAATGAAATTAAAAATGAAGTTGCAAAGTACACGAATCGCGAGAATGCGAATGGAAGCCTTGCAGATGTTATTAAAGGGGCTGACGTATTCATCGGGGTTTCTGCTGCCGGAGCCCTGACGGCTGAAATGATTGGCACTATGAATCAGGATCCGATTATATTCGCTATGGCTAATCCAACTCCTGAAATTATGCCTGAAGAAGCGAAAGCGGCTGGGGCAATGGTGGTTGGAACCGGAAGATCCGATTTTCCAAACCAGGTAAACAATGTGCTGGCTTTCCCAGGAATCTTCCGCGGAGCACTGGATGTCCGGGCAACTCATATCAATGAGAAAATGAAAGTGGCTGCTGTAGAAGCCATTGCTAATCTGGTGCATCAGGATGAATTGAATGCAGATTATGTCATCCCGGGGCCATTCGATCCCCGTGTAGCACCGGAAGTTGCAGCTGCTGTAGCAAAGGCAGCTATGGAAACCGGCGTTGCCCGCATTAAAGTCGATCCTGAAGAAGTGAAGGAAAAAACGAAGCAACTTGCAGTCATTGGAAAAGGTGAGTGATTTCATAAGTGAATTCACCTCAAAATAACACGAAGGTTTATATCGGCATTGTCAAACAGCTTAGGACCATGATTGAACATGATGGCCTTAAGCCTGGAGATCGATTGCCTTCCGAAAGAGAGCTGTCAGAGCGCCTGGGTGTCGGGCGCTCTTCCGTTCGGGAAGCATTAAGAGCTCTTGAACTTCTTGGCTTAATTGAGACAAGGAGAGGCGAGGGAACTTTTATGAGGGATTTTAGGGGGCATCAGCTCGTACAGCTGCTCAGCACGTTTATTCTTCAGGATAAAAAATCTATAAGAGATGTAAAAGAAACCAAGTTTCTTATCGAACTTGACTGTTTATGGCTAATTATTCAAAAGGCTGATGAAGATCGGCTTCTGAGGTTCAAAGAATGGACCCTGGAAGCAGACTACACAGATGATGACTTTTTTCTTGAAATCGTCACATTCGCAGATAATCATCTTTTCCTCCGTATTTGGATCATTCTCAAAGATTATTACAATTCTTTGGATTTAGAGAAAATGATGATCACCAAGCAGCAATATGCAGAGCTGATTGACACCTTGATTTCCAGAAAAGATTCCGAAGTTATTCGCGTATACAGGAAATTAAGAAATTTGTCGAAGGATTAACGACAATTTTTTGCAGAATTAATTTTTGATATCATCTATATTTAAATAATCAGACAAGCATAAATGAAGCCTAGAAAAGTTAGGCATTCATTTTTACATTAGTGGTCTGACCACTGATGAAATTAATGGAAATGATTCAGCTATTATCAGGGAGGTTTCATCTTGCTTAAAGATATTTTTACTAAGACGAAGAAGAAGAAATATGCTACCATTCCATCGGAAACGGCAAAGCAGGATGTGCCGGAAGGAATCATGACAAAGTGTCCAAACTGCAAGAAAATCATGTATACCAAAGAATTGGTTAAGAACCTTAAAGTGTGTTTCCATTGTCATTACCACCATACCATGAATTCAAAAGAGCGTTTAGCAAGCTTTTTGGATGCTAATAGTTTTGAAGAAATTAACGCGAACATGATTTCTGAAAATCCTCTGAATTTCCCGGATTATATTGAAAAGCTGGAGAAGGATCGGGAAAAGACAAAGATAAATGAAGCGGTAGTGACTGGGACAGGCACTGTAAATGGCCAAAAAATTGCAGTAGCTGTTATGGATTCCACATTCAGAATGGGAAGCATGGGTTCAGTAGTCGGAGAGAAAATTACCCGCGCCATTGAAAAAGCTGATGAATTGCAGGTTCCTTTTATTATTTTTACCGCTTCAGGCGGTGCACGAATGCAGGAAGGAGTCTTGAGCCTGATGCAAATGGCCAAGACAAGTGTCGCACTAAAAAGATTCAGTGATAATGGAGGACTCATTATTTCAATCATGACTCACCCGACAACAGGCGGAGTATCTGCAAGCTTTGCTTCACTGGGCGACTATAATCTGGCAGAACCTGGTGCGCTGATTGGATTTGCGGGACGCAGAATCATAGAACAAACGATCCGTGAAGAATTGCCGGAAGACTTCCAGACAGCAGAATTCTTATTAAAATGCGGTCAATTGGATGCAGTAATACCTAGAACAGAGTTAAAAGAAAAAATATCAGCTATTTTATCCATACATCAACCAGGAGGTGACTTCCAATGGCAGGAGAATTAGAATTTGAGCGCCCGGTTATGGAACTGAAAAAAAAGATTGCTGAATTAAAAGAGTTTACCAAAACAGCCGATGTAGACCTATCTTCCGAGATAGAGAAGCTGGAGGCGCGGCTGGAAAAATTAGAAGCCGATATATATGAAAATATGAAACCGTGGGATCGAGTGCAGATTGCAAGGCATCCCGCAAGACCGACTACACTGGATTATATCTCTCACCTTTTTGAGGATTTTTTCGAGTGTCATGGGGATCGTGCTTTTGGTGATGATGAGGCGATTGTTGGCGGTATCGCAAAGTTTAGGGGAATTCCGGTTACTGTCATCGGCCACCAGCGGGGAAAAGACACAAAAGAGAATATCCGCAGAAATTTTGGAATGCCGCATCCCGAAGGTTACCGCAAAGCATTAAGGCTTATGAAGCAGGCCGATAAATTCAGGAGGCCTATTATCTGTTTCATTGATACAAAGGGTGCTTACCCAGGGAAAGCTGCAGAGGAACGGGGACAGAGTGAGGCAATTGCCAAGAACCTGTTTGAAATGGCAAGCCTCAGAGTCCCGGTTATCTGTATCGTCATTGGTGAAGGCGGAAGCGGCGGAGCTCTTGCTCTTGGTGTAGGAAACCATATCCATATGCTCGAAAACTCCACTTATTCGGTTATTTCTCCAGAAGGAGCGGCTGCTATACTTTGGAAAGATGCAACTCAGGCAAAGAAGGCTGCAGAATCCATGAGAATTACTGCACCGGACTTAAAGGAACTGGGTGTGGTTGATGAGATTATTGAAGAGGTAAAGGGCGGAGCCCATAAAGATGTCAAGGTTCAAGCTGCGGAAATCGGAGAAGTCCTTACTCACTCATTGAAGGATCTGATGGATCTTACTGAAGACCAGCTGATCGATCACCGGTACAACAAGTTCAAATCTATTGGAGAATATTCGTTTTTAAAGGAATTTATTGGGGTAAAATAAAAGCGTGCTTTCGGGCACGTTTTTATTTTTTCATAGCTGGCTGTGCAGAAAAGCGAGGGCCACTTAGACGTTGGAGAGTCGCAATAATACTGTCTGTATAGTAGAAAAAAGCAGTTTCTTCTATATAAAACGCTTTCAGTATCCCGACAATTCTGTATTTCTTTGAAATTGTCTGATTAAGTTGAGATGCTCCCTTCTTCATGGTATTTTAGAAATATTCAATAGCGTTTTGTTCAATAATAAGATAAGCATAGAATGCTCTGCTTTACATATAGAGAGCCTATATTACATACAGAATTTTCGGGCAGGCATGTACATTCTTTATAGGCTGTTAAAATACAGCACAGCAAGAAAACGCGTTTTCTTATGGTGATATAAATTACATTTGAGGTGATTATTGTGAAGAAAATAGGAGTCTTAACAAGCGGCGGCGATTCTCCTGGAATGAATGCGGCTGTACGTGCAGTTGTCCGTAAAGCGATCTATCATAATATTGAAGTGTATGGTGTTTATGGCGGATATTCCGGCTTGATGTCAGGAAATATTAAGAAGCTTGACCTCGGTTCGGTTGGTGATATCATCCATCGCGGCGGTACAGTTTTGCATTCAGCAAGAAGCGAAGAGTTCAAAACAAAAGAAGGCCAGCAAAAGGGCATTGAACAAATGAACAAGCACGGAATTGAAGGTCTTGTCGTTATTGGCGGGGATGGATCATACCGAGGAGCAAAAGCTTTGACAGAGCATGGATTTCCTTGTGTTGGCGTACCTGGCACTATCGATAACGATATTCCGGGAACGCAATATACTATTGGCTTTGACACTGCATTAAATACGGTTATTGATGCAATTGATAAAATTCGTGATACAGCTACTTCCCATGAAAGAACATTTATCATTGAAGTTATGGGAAGAGATGCAGGAGACATCGCTTTGTGTGCAGGATTAGCAGGCGGTGCGGAGACAATCCTCATTCCTGAAGCAGGCTATAGTATGGATGAAATTGCAGAGAGATTGAAAAAGGGACATGAACGCGGCAAAAAACACAGTATCATTGTAGTTGCAGAAGGAGTCTGCAGCGGCGTGGAATTTGCCAAGCAAATCAAAGAAACAACAAATTTTGATACACGTGTGTCCGTGCTTGGCCATATGCAGCGGGGCGGTTCCCCAACTGCATTCGACCGGGTGCTTGCCAGCCGCCTTGGAGCATATGCAGTAGAGCTTATTCTTGAAGGAAAAGGCGGACGTGCAGTAGGAATTCAAAATAATAAACTGGTTGACCATGATATAATTGAAATATTGGATAGAGAGCATACACTTGACCTGGATCTCTACAAACTCTCGAAAGAGCTGTCTATTTAATTTTGCCACATATAAACCTGCACGCGGCTCCCGAAAGCCGCCTGTGCCGGTAATCTAGCTGCACTAATTCAGGAGGTAAATTATAATGCGTAAAACGAAGATCGTTTGTACTATTGGACCTGCCAGTGAGAGTGTTGAAAAGTTAACACAGCTTATTGAAGCAGGAATGAATGTTGCCCGGTTAAATTTTTCCCATGGTGATTTCGAGGAGCATGGCCAGCGAATTCAGAATATCCGTGAAGCTTCAGCAAAGACCGGCAAGACTGTAGCAATCCTCTTAGACACTAAAGGGCCGGAAATCCGCACAAATAATATGGTGGATGGCGCGATTGAACTGCAAGCTGGGGAAAACATTATTATTTCTATGAACGAGGTTGAAGGAACAGCAGAAAAGTTTTCTGTTACATATGCAGGCCTTATTGAAGATGTGGACACAGGAAGCAAAATTTTGCTTGATGACGGTTTAATTGGTCTGGAAGTGACAAAAATTGATAAGGCCAACAGTGAAATCCACACAAAAATTTTAAATAGCGGAACACTTAAAAATAAAAAAGGCGTCAATGTTCCAGGTGTTTCTGTGAATCTTCCCGGCATAACAGAGAAAGATGCGCAGGACATCATCTTTGGAATTGAACAGGGCGTCGATTTCATTGCGGCTTCTTTTGTCCGAAGAGCATCTGATGTTTTGGAAATCAGACAGCTGCTTGAAGAGCACAATGCATCATATATCAACATCATTCCTAAGATTGAAAATCAGGAAGGTGTAGATAATATTGAAGAAATACTTGAAATTTCTGACGGGCTTATGGTAGCGCGCGGAGACCTTGGAGTTGAAATTCCAGCAGAAGAGGTGCCGCTCGTACAAAAGCAATTAATTAAAAAATGCAATGCACAGGGAAAACCAGTCATTACTGCAACTCAAATGCTCGATTCCATGCAGCGCAACCCGCGTCCTACACGCGCAGAAGCGAGTGATGTAGCAAATGCCATTTTTGATGGTACTGATGCGATCATGTTATCCGGTGAGACGGCTGCGGGCTCTTATCCTGTCGAGGCTGTGCAGACAATGCACAACATTGCATCAAGAGCGGAATCTGCATTAGATCATAAAGAAATTTTGTCAAATCGCAGCAAAGATAATGAGCATAACATTACTGATGCCATCGGAGAATCAGTGGCACATACAGCTCTAAACCTGGATGTTAACGCAATTATCACTCCAACTGAAAGCGGCCATACAGCCAGGATGATTTCCAAGTACCGTCCTAAAGCACCAATCGTTGCCGTTACTTCTAATGATTATGTGTCACGGCGTTTATCTTTAACTTGGGGTGTATACCCTCAAATTGGCCAAAAAGCGTCTACAACAGACGATATGCTTGATATCGCCGTTGAAGAAAGCTTGAACAGCGGAATTGTTGCTTCAGGAGATTTAGTTGTAATTACAGCAGGAGTTCCTGTGGGTGAAGCAGGTACCACCAACTTAATGAAAATTCATGTAGTGGGGGACATTCTTGCTAAGGCACAAGGAATCGGGCGGAAATCAGCCTTCGGAAAAGTCGTTGTAGCAAGAAATGCAGAGGAAGCATTAGCGAAGGTAACAGAAGGCTCTATTCTGGTTACAATCGGCTCAGACCGTGAAATGGTGCCTGCGATTGAGAAATGCAGTGCGCTCATTACAGAAGAAGGCGGGCTTACAAGCCATGCAGCTGTTGTTGGCCTTAATATTGGCATACCTGTCATTGTAGGGGTTGAAAATGCAACAAGCCTGCTAATGGATGGGCAGGAAATCACTGTTGACTCTCAGCGCGGTGTAATTTATAACGGCCACGCAAGCGTATTATAATTTGAATTTGTAAAAGGAAGGGGCTCCCTTCCTTTTTTTATTTTCCCGGACAAATAGTTATATTCTCAGTGCCTTGTTTGATATAATAATGGTAAGTCTTAAACAAAATAGAGGTGGCTTAATGCGCTACATTCTCTTGCTGATGATAATCGTTCCAGCAGCTGAAATAGGCGTTTTACTACTTTCAGGCAATACAATTGGTCTATGGCCTACACTTGCGATTATCCTGCTTACGGGTGTTCTCGGTGCTTATCTTGCTAAAAAGCAGGGTATTGAAACAATCAGAAAAATCCAGGATCAGCTGCGATACGGGCAAATGCCTGGTGACGCTATTCTTGAAGGGGCCTGCATCCTTATTGGCGGGACGCTGCTTTTGGCACCCGGTTTCATTACAGATGCATTAGGTTTTACTTTGCTTCTTCCTTCTGCAAGAAAAGTCCTCAAAAACATGCTTTATATAGGGCTGAAAAAGTGGATGAACAAGGGAACGATCACGATAATAAGGTAAAAATAGCTATATAAAAAGCCGCTCCGATTCATTGGAGCGGCTGGTTTAATTTACTGGAAGATGGCAATATTGTCCCGCTCAGTGGAATTATTGCCATTGAGCGGGGAGATGTCAGGCAAGTGCCCTATATCCAATCCTCAGCATAGCATGGCTTAAGGGGTGCCAGAATTTATAACCCTAATCGGCTTTTTCGCTGCCTTTTATAAACAGCCAGATATCTCTGAATACCCCAGCTTTATGAAGAGTAGTGAGGAGTACAAGAGTGACCGGACCTGCAATCAGGCCCAAAAAACCAATCAGCTTAAAACCGGCAAATAAAGCAATCAGGGTAGCTAAAGGATCAAGCCCGATGCTTGATGAAAGAATCTTTGGCTCCATTATCTGGCGCTGGACCAAAACAATGATATAAAGAATGCCCAGCCCGAGTGCCCTGCTCATTTCTCCGCCGATCGCCTCATATATAATCCACGGCACAAAAATCAGCCCTGTTCCGAGATAGGGAATAATATCGACAAGGCCAGTCACAAGTGCAATGGTGATGGCGTAATCGACACGCAGAATAAGAAGTCCGATAAGTATGATAACCGTTGTAATAGATACTAATGTAGCCTGTGCCTTGACGAAACCAAATAAAGCCTTCTGCAGATCGGCAAATACGGTTCTGCCGCTTTTTTTTGCCCGGCTGGGGAGCATGCGGCTGAATATACCTGAAAGCCTGTGCCAATCCTTGCTGATAAAAAAAGTGGCAAGCAGCGAGAAGATCAGGACAGTTGCAGCATTGGGAAACCATGAAAGAATGTTAGGGATTTTCTCGAAAAACGCCTGGATAAAGTCTCCCAGTGTAGATCCGAATTGCTTTCCGACATTTTCTATATTCGTCATAATGGTATCCTGCTGTCCTGTTCCCAAGTTATTAAATAAACTTGCCAGCTGGTTATAAAGAGGAATGATTTGCCCTGCAAAGAATTGCTCAACAAAACCTATTAAGGTATCAAGGTGCTGCGGTACTACTTTTGCTAAATAATCCGCACCTGATACGATCTCTGCCACCAGCAATGTGATTAATCCGGCAAAAATGGCAAAGATAAGAATCAGTGCAATGAGGACTGCAAGAGCCCTCGGTAATTTCCATTTAACCTCCATTATATTGACCAAAGGGTTAATTAGAAAGGCAATGGCCAGTCCAATAATGAAAGGATAAGTCACTTTGGATAAATATAGGAAAGCATAGAGACTTAAGATCACCACTCCAATGACAAAGAAAAATCTTACCGTCCGATAGATATATGCCGGGTTCAAGTAATAGCCTCCTTATTAAATTTGAACAGACTAAGTCATTGCAGCTTTGCTTTATCGCAGTCTAACGGGCAGTAAGCCCCCACTTTAAGACTCAGAGGAACCAAAAGAGGGTAAGTGGGGGGCAAACTGCCCGTAAAGGCCCGATTGGTTCAACTAACAATCAGTGGGGGATAAGGACCCCCCCACTGATTGAAGTTTCACTTTATGTAATGTTATTAGTCATATCATACATCATTTTTTCTAGAGCTAAAAATAATTAGATATATTCTATTAGTACTTATTCTATTTTAAAATATCCGGCAAAGAACCCGGAAATTATTAAATTGAATTAAATTATGTTACGATAATATAGAAAGCTGGCAGGTGAATTAGCAGATGTTTTCCCAATCACTCATTTTTTTGTTTCTATTGCTGGGGATAGGTGTAATAGCAAAAAATCAATCACTGATCATTGCTGTCTTTGTTTTGATTATCCTTAAAACAGCCGGCCTGGATTCAAAAACCTTTTCATTTCTGCAGTCCAAGGGAATTAACTGGGGTGTAACCATTATTACCATTGCTGTCCTTGCACCTATAGCCAGTGGTGAAATCGGCTTCCGGGATTTAGGCGGGGCATTTAAATCTCCTTATGCGTGGGTTGCTCTAGTCTCAGGGATTGCAGTTGCGCTCCTGGCAAAAGGCGGCATCGTATTGCTGGCTGAAGATCCCCATATTACAACTGCTCTTGTTCTGGGGACCATTCTTGCTGTCTCCCTTTTTAAAGGCATTGCCGTCGGTCCTCTGATAGGAGCAGGGATTGCGTATATGGCAATGAAAGTCTTTGAGCTTTTTAAATGAATGATTAAAGTGCTCATGATAGATTTTTTTGAAAAGAAGAAAGAAAACTGTGAACTTTGATGTCTGTCTAGCTCGAGCGCCTATCCCCTCGGGGTGTGGGGGATGGGCAAGGCGCTTCAGCTTTTCTTATTGCCTTTGGGCAATAATGCAAATAAACTTTTCTTGAAAAATAATATTTTTTAACAAATTAAGTGCTTTTCGTTCACAAAAGTCAGATAATTGTTTATAATAGGACTTGTAAGCGTAACCTATTTCACGGTACCTATTAAATTCAGTTAAGCTCTATTAAAATGTTATTAATATATTTATTTTTTCATTTTTGGAAAAATGTAAGCATTTTCTTTTTTTTTAAGTGAGTACCGAGCAACCGCTCGATTAATGCATGCCAAGTGAAAGTTTATTTCTTCCATATATCGGGAGTTCGCCAAATGAAGGTTGCACCTTTCATAAATTTGGTCTGTAGATCGGCTGATAAAGCCGGCTTTTCAATGGCTGCCCTGCAGCCCTATAATAGTGTCCCAAAAAGAGAAAGCAGAATGCGGACATGACGAGGAAGCTTTTCTGAAAGATGAAAAATCAGGTTCGGCTTACTTATGTTTAATGTACAGACAAAAATGGGTATGGGGAAATTTTATTATGTAAAGGAGAGATTCGGTATGACAGTAACACGCGGTCTTGAAGGGGTAGTAGCTACTACTTCGTCTATCAGCTCCATCATAGACGATACATTAACCTATGCTGGCTACAATATTGATGATTTGGCTGAAAATGCAAGCTTTGAAGAGGTTATTTATCTTTTATGGCACAGAAAGCTTCCTGCTCAAACCCAACTGGATGAGTTAAAGAGTCAGCTTGCAGCAAACTACTCTCTTCCAGAGGAAGTTCTGAACCATTTTAAAACATATCCAATTGACAAAGTGCATCCAATGGCTGCCCTTCGTTCTGCAGTGTCTCTATTGGGACTTTATGATGAAGAAGCAGACCAGATGGATGAAGAAGCGAACTATAAAAAAGCAATTCGCCTTCAAGCTAAAATGCCTGCTATCGTAACGGCATTTGCAAGAGTAAGAAAAGGTCTTGAACCAATTGCTCCTAGAACAGATCTTGGATTTGCAGCCAACTTCTTATACATGCTTACAGGCGAAGAGCCTGAACCAATCGCAATTGAAGCATTTAATAAAGCGCTGGTTCTTCATGCGGACCATGAACTGAATGCCTCCACGTTCACTGCACGGGTGTGTGTAGCTACTTTGTCAGATATCTATTCAGGAGTTACAGCGGCTATTGGCGCATTGAAAGGACCATTGCATGGCGGTGCCAATGAGGCGGTAATGAAGATGCTTACTGATATCAGCACTCTTGAAAATGTAGAGCCGTATATCCGTGAAAAGCTTGAAAAGAAAGAGAAAATTATGGGATTTGGCCATCGTGTTTACCGTCAGGGCGATCCTCGTGCCAAGCACTTAAGAGAAATGTCTAAAAAGCTTACAGAACTTACCGGGGAACCACACTGGTACGAAATGTCCACGCAAATTGAAGCGATCGTTACCGGGGAGAAAAAACTTCCGCCAAATGTCGACTTCTATTCTGCTTCTGTTTACCATAGCCTGGGAATCGACCATGACCTGTTCACGCCGATTTTTGCTGTTAGCCGTGTATCTGGCTGGCTGGCTCATATTCTCGAACAATATGAAAATAACCGTTTGATCCGCCCGCGTGCAGACTATACAGGCCCGGGAATGCAAAAATACGTGCCAGTAGAGCAAAGAGGTCTATAATAGGCTGAAAAAACAGATTAAAAGAACTAAAATTATTACTCAGCATTTTACTTTTTATCAAAAAATTGATGTAATAGAGAGAGCAGGGAAAAGGTTAGGGGCATATGCCTTCTAACCTTTGAATCTGATATACTGATGCAGCATTGCGCCGACCGAAAACTATATAAATAAAAAGGCTGATGCTTGCACTTTTCAAAATGGAGGGTATAACAATGCAAGGTGAAAAAATCACAGTTACTAATGGTGTACTAAACGTACCAAACAATCCAATCGTTCCTTTTATCGAAGGAGACGGAACAGGACCTGATATTTGGGCGGCAGCTTCCCGTGTATTGGATGCATCTGTAGAAAAAGCATATAAAGGTGAGCGCAAGCTTGTCTGGAAAGAAGTGTTAGCAGGGGAAAAAGCCTTCAACCAGACTGGCGAGTGGCTCCCTTCCGAAACACTTGACGTGATCAATGAATATCTTATTGCCATTAAAGGTCCATTAACAACACCAATTGGCGGCGGAATCCGTTCTCTAAACGTTGCGCTTCGCCAGGAGCTTGACCTGTTTGTGTGCCTGCGTCCGGTTCGCTGGTTTGAAGGTGTTCCTTCTCCAGTCAAACGCCCTCAGGATACTGATATGGTTATTTTCCGTGAAAATACTGAAGATATTTATGCCGGCATTGAGTACGCAAAAGGCTCTGATGACGTTAAAAAGCTAATTTCATTCCTTAAGGATGAGATGGGTGTTAATAAGATCCGCTTCCCGGAAACTTCAGGCATCGGCATTAAGCCTGTTTCAGAAGAGGGAACCAGCCGCCTTGTACGCGCAGCTATCGAGTATGCAATCAAAGAAGGCCGTAAATCCCTAACACTTGTACATAAAGGCAATATCATGAAATTTACTGAAGGTGCCTTTAAGAACTGGGGTTATGAGCTTGCTGAAAGAGAGTACGGAGAAAAAGTATTCACTTGGGCTCAATATGACCGCATTAAGGATGAGCAGGGTGTTGAAGCTGCAAACAAAGCTCAGGCAGATGCAGAAGCAGCCGGCAAAATTATTGTTAAAGATGCGATTGCTGATATTTTCCTTCAGCAGATCCTTACTCGTCCAAAAGAGTTTGATGTTGTTGCAACAATGAACTTGAATGGTGATTATATTTCTGATGCTCTTGCTGCACAGGTAGGCGGAATTGGCATTGCTCCTGGAGCAAACATTAACTATGAAACTGGACATGCGATCTTTGAAGCAACACATGGTACAGCTCCGAAGTATGCCGGTCTTGATAAGGTTAATCCTTCATCTGTTATTCTTTCAGGTGTATTAATGCTTGAGCACCTTGGATGGAACGAAGCTGCAAACATGATCGTTAAATCTATGGAGAAATCTATTGCTTCTAAAGTCGTAACATATGACTTTGCGCGTCTAATGGATGGAGCAACTGAAGTAAAATGCTCTGAATTTGCCGACGAACTAATTAAAAACATGGAATAAAAAAGTAAAAGCGCCTTTAATAAAAGGCGCTTTTGATTAATATACTATTCATGCAGTATATTTTGTGTGCTTCCCTGAGGAAAACTTCTTTTGCCGGTCAGCTGGCGATTCTCTGAAATTGTGTATATAGGAAGGCTGTTCCTTGAAACAGCCTCTTACATAAAGGATGCAAATCCTGAAACTTTCATTTCCAAAAGGAGGAACTGCTCATGTCATTGAAACGCAAAAAGATTTCTGTAATCGGTGGAGGATTTACTGGAGCAACAACTGCATTCTTACTGGCTCAAAAGGAACTTGGGGATGTCTTGCTGGTCGATATTCCGCAAATGGAAAACCCTACAAAGGGAAAAGCTCTTGATATGCTTGAAGCAAGTCCTGTTCAGGGATTCGATTCGAATATCACCGGTACTTCAAGCTATGAAGATACACAAGACTCTGACATTGTAGTTATTACCGCTGGCATTGCACGGAAGCCGGGCATGAGCCGTGATGACCTTGTTCAAACGAACCAGAAGATTATGAAAAGTGTAGCGCAGGAGATTGCAAAACATTCTCCAAATAGCTATATTGTTGTGCTGACTAATCCAGTGGATGCGATGACTTATACAGTTTTCAAGGAATCAGGTTTCCCGAAAAACCGTGTAATTGGACAGTCAGGTGTTCTTGACACAGCCCGCTTCCGGACATTTGTCGCGCAGGAACTGAATTTGTCTGTTAAAGACATTACAGGATTTGTACTTGGCGGACATGGTGATGACATGGTTCCGCTAGTCCGCTATTCATATGCTGGCGGCATTCCTTTAGAATCATTAATTTCAAAGGATCGTCTGGATGCTATTGTTGAGCGTACACGCAAAGGCGGTGGAGAAATCGTCAACTTATTAGGCAATGGAAGTGCTTACTATGCTCCAGCTGCTTCCCTTGTGGAAATGTGTGAAGCTATCCTTAAAGATCAGCGCCGCGTACTGCCTTCCATTGCTTACCTTGAAGGAGAATATGGCTACGAAGGAATCTATCTGGGTGTCCCTGCAATCCTTGGAGCAAACGGAATCGAAAAAGTAATAGAGCTTGAACTGACAAGTGAAGAAAAAGCTGCCCTCGATAAGTCGGCAGATTCAGTTCGCAAGGTAATGGAAGTATTAGCTTACTAGGATGGTCTAATCTATGTGAAGAAATTCCGGGGGGCTTTCTCCCGGATTTTTTTTACTGGAAGCCCTTTTGGGAAATAGTATAAGATGATATCATAGAGAAAATAGACTGAATAATTTAAAATATTAAACCGTCTATTTTTTACAGTAATTATGTAAACGGTTACAAAACTCGGAGGTGCTTAGCTATGCTGCTTGGAAAGAAAAGAAAACTGGGAAGATCCATAGAAGAAATATCTGTGGGCGAAAAATTGACGCTAACAGAAAAAATAGAAGATAAGGATCTATTGCTGTATCTGGGCCTTACAAACGATGCAAACCCTTTATATATTCAGCATGATTATGCTTCACAAACCCCTTATAAAAAACCAATTGTACCAAGTGTTATGCTGAATGGCATCATTAACTCCGCCATATCAAAATATTTGCCGGGTCCCGGAAGCCATGTATTAAAACAGGAAATCGAGTACACGAAGCCTGTCTATCATTATGGTACGGTTCAATTTTTATTTGAAGTAACAGAAGTGAACACATCAAATCATACCGTGCAAATTAAGGTCCAGGGAACAAATGAAGAGGACCAGACGGTTATTAATGGACAGCTCCTTGTATGCCCTCCATACAAGCCTCAGCCTATGGATGGCAATGCTTTGGATAATTTCTGATAGTCAAAAGATGTGCAGCATATGCACATCTTTTTTGATGAAATCCTTCCTTTACAACAATTGACCCGAAAAAAATCATGAACTATATTATAATAAAGATATGTGGCAAAAGGGGTTTAATAGGCAGGAGGGATACCTGCTTTTTATAAAGAATCGCTGAAAAACAACAGTGAAGTTTAAACAGGGGTAATTCATTCACTCGGAGGATCGTATGGATAAGAAAATTCTAGTTGTAGATGACGAACAATCTATCGTAACTTTACTTCAATACAACCTGCAGCAGGCGGGCTATGAAGTAATTACAGCCATGGATGGCCAGGAGGGCAAAGATCTGGCCATTTCTGAAAAGCCGGATCTTATTGTACTTGATCTTATGCTGCCAAAGCTTGATGGAATAGAAGTATGCAAACAGCTTAGACAGCAGAAAATAGTGACGCCTATTTTAATGCTGACGGCCAAGGATGATGAGTTTGATAAGGTGCTTGGTCTTGAACTGGGTGCAGATGATTACATGACAAAACCTTTTAGCCCCCGGGAAGTGGTTGCCAGGGTTAAAGCGATCTTGCGGAGAACACAATTTGTGCCTGAAGCTTCCGAAGAGAAAGCAGAAGATGGTGATTCTTTTAGGATTGGCGGTCTTAAAATCTTTCCGCAGCATTACGAAGCTTATTTTGAAGAAGAACTCCTTGAATTAACTCCGAAAGAATTTGAATTGCTATTATATCTTGCCAAGAATAAAAGCCGTGTCCTTACAAGGGATCAGCTGCTTAGTGCAGTCTGGAATTATGATTTTGCAGGAGACACGAGAATCGTTGATGTACATATTAGCCATTTAAGAGAGAAAATCGAAGCAAACACAAAAAAACCTGTATATATCAAGACCATTCGCGGACTGGGCTACAAATTGGAGGAGCCTAAAGGAGAATGACGACCTTTCGCACCCGCCTGCTTTTCGCATTGCTTTCATTAATTCTGGTTGTTTTAATTGCATTAGGCCTTCTTTTAGGCCAGCTTTTTAAAAGCTATTATTTAAATACATTTGATGCACGTCTTCAAAAAGAGACTGAAATGGCTGCGAGCTATATTGAGGGCAATGGAGGAATTGGATCCATTAGTATTGAGAGAATCAATGAGCTTGGTGACATACTTGATGTGCATGTAACTGCTACTGATAGCAAGGGCAGAATATTAATGGATAGCAGCATCAAAAATGAGACAACGCAAAACAGGCACCAGGAAATCATCTTTGAAGTATTAAAAAAGAAATCCGCATATGAATCAGGATGGGAAGTGGCCGGAGGGTTTAATCTGCACTATTATTGGCAGCCTGTCATGATAAATGGCGAGAAGGAAGGCTATATCTTCTTAAGCACGAAGCTGGCTGAATTCCAAAAGGCCTATCAGCAGATTTGGTGGATTTTAGCGGTCAGTCTTGGGCTGTCTTTATTTATGATTATTCTGCTCGGGTCAAGAATTATGGCTCGATATACAAAGCCTATCGAGTCAGCAACACAGGTTGCGATTGAACTTACTAAGGGAAACTATCGGGCAAGAACATATGAAGATCAGGAAGATGAAACAGGTATGCTGAGTAAGTCTATCAATGTACTGGCGAGAAATCTTCAGGAAATGGTGAAATCCCAGGAAATGCAGCAGGACAGACTTGGGGCGCTCATTGAAAACATGGGAAGCGGTTTGATTCTAATTGACAGCAGAGGCTATATTAATTTAGTGAACCGGCCATATAAAGAGGTTTTCAATGTCAATCCCTCCGAATACCTTTACAAGCTTTATTATGAAGTGATAGAACATAAAGGTATTAACGAAGTGGTTGAAGAAATTTTTATGACCGAGCAGAAAGTAAAAAAACAGCTCATTATTCCCGTCAATATCGAAAGACGTTATTTTGAAGTATATGGAGTTCCAATTATCGGCACGAATGATGAATGGAAAGGGATATTGCTGGTTTTTCATGATATTACAGAACTGAAGAAGCTTGAGCAGATGAGGAAGGATTTTGTAGCGAACGTTTCTCATGAATTGAAAACACCTATTACCTCTATAAAGGGCTTCTCTGAAACTCTTTTGGATGGTGCGATGGAAAACAAGCAGACTCTTAATGATTTTCTCAACATCATTTTAAAGGAAAGTGATCGCCTGCAATCTCTTATTCAGGAATTGCTGGATCTGTCAAAAATCGAAAAACAAGGCTTTAGCTTGTCCATTCAGCAGCTGGATCTGGCTGATGTGCTCGAAGATGTGGTAGCCATCATGAAAGGAAAAGCAGCGGAAAAGGAAATCGTTTTGGAATATAAGAGAGTGGATAAACCTGTATATATTGAAGGTGATGTTCACCGGCTTAAGCAGGTGTTTATAAATATCATATCAAATGCAATTTCTTATACGCCAAATCAAGGGGTCGTCTATATTTCGTCTGCAGATTCAGGCAGCACAGTTTTAACCGAAATAAGGGATACGGGGATTGGAATTGAAGCCGCAGAAATTCCGCGTATCTTTGAACGTTTTTATCGGGTTGATAAAGCCAGAAGCAGGAACTCCGGCGGAACAGGGCTGGGGCTTGCAATCGTAAAGCATCTCGTTGAAGCACATAAGGGAACCATCTCAGTAAAAAGCGAGGTCGGCAAAGGCACCGCCTTTATTATTGAACTTCCGAAAAAAATATAGGGAAAAATGGATGAAGTGGCAGGATTAACTTTACATTATTTTTACAGGAGATTTATGTTCCCTTTACATTCAGCTGATAAAATCATAATTGTTAAACCCCTTCATCCAAGGAGCCATAGAAAAAGGTGAAAGCTGACCCCGCTTTCGCCTTTTTCATTTTCTTCGACTTTCCTTCTTTCTTTAACTTTTGTCATATTTATGAAACCTTTACGTAAATAAATCGTATGAAAAGTTATAGAAATTGCTGGGAAGGGGAGAGAGAAATGATCAGCTTAAAGCGGATTTATACAATCGCAGGGCTAATTATCGCAATTGTTATTTTAAGTATAGTTGCCTTTACAACATGGTATACCGTCGATGAATCGGATCAGGCAGTCATTTTAACATTTGGAAAAGTTGAGGAAGGCATTACGGAGCCGGGCCTTCACTTTAAATTGCCGTGGCCTGTCCAAAGCGTGGAGAAGCTTTCAAAGGAAACATTCTCACTGCAGTTTGGATATGAAGAAAAAGATGGCAAAATAAAGGATTTTCCCGATGAGACAAAGATGATAACCGGGGATGAAAATATCGTTCTTGCAGATCTGGTTGTCCAGTGGAAAATTACTGATCCGGAAAAATACCTTTATAATGCTGAGGAGCCGGAAGAAATTCTATATGATGCTACTTCCTCATCCTTAAGAAGTATTATCGGAGGATCGAAGATAGATGACGCGCTGACTTCAGGTAAAGCAGATATCGAAGCGGATGTCAGAGAGCTCCTAACCTCTTTAATTGGCAAATATGATATTGGCATATCCATTCTTGCAGTAAAACTCCAGGATGTCGAGCTGCCGAATGATGATGTAAGAAAAGCTTTTACGGATGTAACTGATGCGAGGGAAACCGCAAATACTAAAAAAAATGAAGCAGATAAATATAAGAATCAGAGAATGAATGAAGCAGAAGGTGAGAAGAAAGCACTTATCTCTAAAGCAAATGGGGAAAAGGCAGCCCGTCTCGAAAGAGCACGTGGAGATGTAGCAGTCTTTAATAAATTGTATGGGGAATATAAAAATAATCCTGATATAACAAGAGAGCGTCTTGTCATTGAAACCCTTGAGCAAGTTCTTCCAAGTGCAGAGATTTACATTATGAATGACGATGGAAACACTATGAAGTATTTCCCGATCAGGCCTCTGGAGAAAGAACAGGCTAAACCGAAAGAGGAGGGAGGCACGGATAATGAGTGATCAAAATATTGTGAATATCAATGAACGGGGCGGAAATTTCAAGTGGAGAAGCTATACCAAACTAGGAATCATCCTGGTGCTCATCATTGCAGGACTAGGGATATTGTTCAGCAACCTGTTTATTGTAAAGGAAGGGGAATACAAGGTTATCCGGCAATTTGGAGAGGTGGTCAGGATTGAGAGTGAACCTGGATTAGCGTATAAAATACCATTCATCCAAAGTGTTACCACACTTCCAAAATATCAAATGACTTATGACGTGTCTGAAGCTGAAATCAATACTAAGGACAAAAAGGTCATGATTATCGATAACTATGCAGTCTGGAAGATTGAGGATCCGAAAAAAATGATTTCAAACGCCAGAACATTGGAGGGAGCGGAGGCCAGAATGGAAGAGTTCATCTACTCCGTGACCCGCTCCGAACTGGGCCGGCTGAATTATGAAGAAATCATCAATGATGAAAAATCTTCACGAGGATCATTGAATGATCAAATCACCACAAAAGTGAATGAGCTGCTTGCAAATGATAATTATGGAATCACGGTAACAGATGTTCGCATTAAAAGGACTGATCTGCCGGCTGAAAATGAACAGTCTGTGTATACCAGGATGATTTCCGAGCGCCAGTCGACAGCCCAGGAATATCTGTCCAGGGGTGATGCCCAGAAGAATGTTATTATCGCTGAAACAGACAGGACCGTCAGGGAAATGCTTGCGAAGGCCCAGGCAGATGCTGAAGTCATTCGGGCAGAAGGGGAAGCGGGGGCCGCGAAGGTCTACAATGAAGCATTCTCAAAAGATCCTGAATTCTATTCCTTATTCCGGACACTTGAATCCTATAAAAAGACTATCAATGGCGAGACTGTAATTGTTCTGCCTTCTGATTCACCATATGCGCGTCTGCTGATGGGGAATACTAATTAAATAGCATTTAAGTGAAAAGCCGTTATTTTTCTTTCTCTATCTGCTCATGATAGAATAAAGGAAAATAACGGCTTATTTATTGTGGGCAAGGGCACTTGCCCTTTTCAAGTTAGACAACTGTCTAGCTGCAGCGCCTACCCCCTCGAGGTGTCGGGGGTGACCAAGGCGCTTCCGCTTTTCAAGTTAGATAACTGTCTAGCTGCAGCGCCTACCCCCTCGAGGTCACAAGCCAACCCTCCCAAAAAGGCAAAGAACGCCTTTCCGGGAGGCCCGTCTTGTGCTTGTCGGGGGTGACCAAGGCGCTTCCGCTTTTCTTAATAAGGAGGAGATATTAATTGGATAAAAAAAAGCTTGTTCTGATAGATGGCAACAGCATCGCTTATCGGGCATTTTTTGCTTTGCCGCTCTTAAACAATGATAAAGGAATACATACCAATGCTGTCTACGGATTCACCATGATGCTGCAGAGGATTCTGGAGGATGAAAAACCGACTCATCTCCTTGTGGCGTTTGATGCCGGAAAAACAACCTTCCGCCATAAAACCTTTAGTGAATATAAAGGCGGCCGGCAGAAAACCCCGCCTGAGCTATCAGAGCAGTTTCCATATATAAGAGAGCTTCTTGATGCTTATGGAATCTCGAGATATGAACTGGAAAATTATGAAGCGGATGATATCATTGGAACACTGTCCCTCCATGCCGAAAAAGATGGCTATGAAGTTAAAGTTATATCAGGGGATAAGGATTTAACGCAGTTAAGTTCCGATTCTGTCACAGTCAGCATTACCCGCAAAGGAATTACAGATATTGAAGAATATACGCCGGCTCATATAAAAGAGAAATACGGAATCACACCTGACAGGATTATTGATATGAAAGGCCTGATGGGTGATAGTTCAGATAATATTCCAGGTGTGCCGGGAGTGGGCGAAAAAACAGCCCTTAAATTGCTGAAAGAGTTTGGAACCCTTGAAGAGCTCTTGGAATCTGTTGATAAGGTGAGCGGAAAAAAACTGAAAGAAAAGCTGGAAGAATTCAGGGATCAAGCTTTAATGAGTAAAGAACTTGCTACTATCACGAGGGAAGCTCCCGTTGAAATAAAAGTTGAAGACATTGAATTTGAAGGTTTTGAAAAAGAGAAAGTTATAAGTATCTTTAAAGAACTTGGCTTTAACTCGCTGCTGGAAAAAATCGGCGGGGACACTGAAGCAATCGAAGAGAATCTGGATGAAATGGAATTTAGCATAGCAGACGAAATTAAAGAAGATATGTTTTCTGATGAAAATGCATTTTATGTTGAGCTTCTAGAGGATAATTACCATTATGCAGACATCATTGGTTTTTCCGTTGCGAATGATAAAGGGAATTTCTTCTTCTCCAAAGATAAGGCACTAGAGTCAGATGTTTTTAAAAAATGGGCTGAAGATGAAACGAAAAAGAAGACAGTGTATGATGCAAAAAGATCTGAAGTGTCACTCCGGCATCATGGGATTCATCTAAAGGGAGCAGACTTTGATCTTTATATTGCTTCATATATTATTAACCCGTCTCAGACTATTGAGGATATAGCATCTATTGCAAAAAATCATGGCTATCATGCGATTCAATCTGATGAAGCTTTCTACGGCAAAGGAGCAAAAAGGCGGATTCCGGAAGAAAAAGAACTTGGCGGACATTTAGCAAGAAAAGCAGCAGCCTTGATGACATTGAGGGAAAAGCTTGATAGTGATTTAAAGGAAAACCAGCAATCCGAGCTGTTTTATGACCTGGAAATGCCACTTTCTTTAATATTAGCAGATATGGAATCAACTGGAGTTAAAGTGGATTTAGAACGCCTGAGGACAATGGGACAAGATCTGCTCTCCAAATTAGATGAAATTGAAAAGCGGATACATGAGCTTGCAGGGGAAGCTTTTAATATCAATTCTCCTAAACAGCTCGGAGTAATCCTTTTTGAAAAATTGGGGCTGCCAGTCATTAAAAAAACGAAGACAGGCTATTCCACTTCGGCAGATGTTCTTGAAAAACTTGAGAACGCCCATGAAATAATCCGGGACATCCTGCACTACCGCCAGCTTGGCAAGCTTCAGTCCACTTATATTGAAGGCCTCCTGAAGGTAGTTAACAAGGAAACAGGCAAAGTCCACACCAGGTTCAATCAGGCACTTACCCAGACAGGAAGATTAAGCTCAACTGATCCGAACTTGCAAAATATTCCAATCCGTCTGGAGGAAGGGCGGAAAATCAGGCAGGCATTTGTTCCTTCAGAACCCGGCTGGGCTATCTTTGCTGCAGACTATTCCCAGATTGAATTGAGAGTGCTGGCTCATATTGCAGAGGATGAAAAGCTGATTGAAGCCTTTATTGAGGATATGGATATTCACACCAAAACGGCAATGGAAGTATTCCATGTTCATGCCGATGAGGTTACGTCCAATATGCGGCGCCATGCTAAGGCAGTCAACTTTGGAATAGTATACGGAATCAGTGATTACGGCCTTTCCCAGAGCCTTGGAATCACACGGAAAGAAGCCGGAAAATTTATTGACCGGTATCTTGAAAGCTATCCTGGTGTTAAGCAGTACATGGACGATATTATCCATGAAGCAAAACAGAAAGGATATGTCTCGACCCTTCTTCACAGAAGAAGATATCTGCCTGAAATTACAAGCCGGAACTTCAACCTGCGAAGCTTTGCAGAACGCACCGCTATGAACACGCCAATTCAGGGAAGTGCGGCAGATATAATAAAAAAGGCCATGATTGAAATGGCTGACCGCTTAAGAAAAGAAAAACTCAAAGCACGGCTTCTGCTGTCAGTTCACGATGAATTGATCTTCGAAGCACCTGAGGATGAAATAGAAACACTTAAAAAAATCGTGCCGGACGTAATGGAAAATGCAGTAGAACTGAAAGTTCCGCTTAAAGTTGATTACTCCTATGGTC
This sequence comes from Cytobacillus sp. SAFR-174, assembly GCF_051964675.1. NCBI lineage: Bacteria > Bacillati > Bacillota > Bacilli > Caryophanales > Bacillaceae > Cytobacillus > Cytobacillus sp. SAFR-174. The sequence goes on from NZ_JBQCMZ010000007.1 coordinate 79,132, forward strand.
CGACATGGTTTGATGCGAAATAATAGTTATCTGTATTTTGAATGAAGAAAATGCATGACAAAGGAGGGGTAACCATGCCCGAACTTCCTGAAGTTGAAACAGTCAGAAGAACATTGCAGGAATTGGTGATCGGCAAAACCATTTCACATGTTTCGGTTTTCTGGCCAAAAATGGTTAAGCATCCCGAAGAGCTTGGTCAATTCAAGGATGCTTTAGCAGGCCAAACCTTTCAGGACATTGGCAGGAGAGGGAAGTTCCTAATTCTCTACACCAATGACTATGCACTTGTGTCCCATCTGAGAATGGAAGGCAGATACGGCCTTTACGCTAAAGAAGAACCTGTGGAAAAACACACTCATGTCATTTTTCATCTTACAGATGGAACTGAACTCAGATACAAAGATGTTCGTAAATTTGGAACGATGCACCTATATGCAAAGGGTGAAGAACTTAAGACACTTCCTCTGGCACAACTGGGACCGGAACCATTTGCAGAAGAATTTACGGTGGACGACCTTGCTGCCCGGCTTGCCCGGACCTCCCGCCATGTCAAAACTGCGCTTCTCGATCAGAAAACGATCGTAGGGCTTGGCAATATATATGTGGATGAAGCTTTATTCCGTTCACGAATTCATCCTGAAAGAGCGGCAAATAGCTTAGCAAGAAGCGAATTGGAGACACTTCACAAAGAAATTGCAGATACCCTGAGAGAAGCGGTAGATAAAGGAGGGAGCACCATTCGCTCCTATGTTAATTCCCAGGGGCAAATTGGCATGTTCCAGCTCGAGCTTTTTGTTTATGGGCGAAAAGGCGAAGCTTGCAAAGTCTGCGGAAGCACACTTGAGCGGATCATAACTGGAGGCAGGGGCACAGTCTATTGTCCGGCTTGCCAGAGAAAATAATAATTCCGAATAGAGCTTAACTTCGTTTTGAATAACATTGGATGGGCTCCTTCCATATACTATCGTAGCGATTGACAGGGAGGAGCTCTATTCTATGGCGCATATATTCTCACTTTTGATACTTGCTTTTGCTGTCAGTCTTGACAGTTTCAGTGTCGGTTTAACATATGGTTTAAGGAAAATGAGCATACCATTTAAATCGATCAGTATAATCGCTTGCTGTTCAGCTCTCACATTAATGGCCGCCATGACCATCGGCCATTTAATAGAAGCCTTTCTTTCTCCGGCTTTAGCTGAAAGTTTAGGAGGAGTCATTCTGATTTTTCTCGGTGCCTGGGTCCTTTATCAATTTTTCAGGCCGGAAAAGGTGAAGGATGTCCTCCCGCATGAAAAGACAATTGTAAATCTGGAAATCAAATCTCTTGGGCTTGTCATTAATATTCTGAAAAAGCCGATGTCCGCCGATTTTGACAAATCCGGTGCCATCACAGGAATTGAAGCACTAATGCTCGGGCTCGCCCTATCACTTGATGCTTTTGGAGCGGGGATTGGTGCAGCTATGCTGGGGTACTCACCTTACTACCTGGCAATGACGGTCGCCGTTATGAGCTCTCTGTTTGTATTTATGGGAATGCAGGTGGGGGCTATTTTCTCAAAAAGCGGATGGGTCCAAAAGTTCTCATTCATTCCAGGCATTATTTTAATCGTAATCGGGATACTAAAAATTTAGCATTTATATGAAAGGAACACATTATGTCAATGACTGTAGGTTTGACAGGCGGGATTGCAAGCGGGAAAAGCACCGTTTCTTCTCTCCTGATCGAAAAAGGATATACTGTAATAGACGCGGATATAGAAGCGAGGTTAGTTGTTGAAATAGGAGAGGAAGCATATCAGGAAATTGTCCGTCATTTTGGGGAAAGAGTTCTTCTTAAAGACGGTTCAATTGATCGCGGAGAACTGGGCTCCATTATTTTTCACGATGAAAAAGAGCGGAAGACCCTGAATAGCATAGTACATCCTGCAGTCCGCAAAAGGATGACAGCCAAAAAGGAACAAGCAATCAGCCGCAATGAGCAGCTGATCATACTTGATATACCTCTTTTATTTGAAAGCAAATTACAATATATGTGCGACAAAACCTTATTAGTATATGCAGATGAAGTTATACAGCTGCAAAGGCTGATGCAAAGAAATCAGCTAACCGAGAAAGAAGCGATGGCAAGAATTCAATCCCAGATGCCTTTAAAAGATAAGAAGGCATTGGCCGATGCTGTAATTGATAATAATGGCACAATTGAAGAAACAGAAAAACAATTATGGGGTATTTTAAAAAAATGGAAAGCTGTCTGAGGAGCCTGTGACAGGCTCTTTTTTTGATGTGCTTAAAGCCTAATTAGTATGACAAAAATAATCAGCCATGTGTCTGTAAGATAGACTATTACCTTATAAAAAACAGAAAAAGCGTGAGCTGATATTTCTGAATTGTTGAACATTAAAAAATCCGCATTTTATTCATCACAAATGATCTTCAATATGTTATACTAATTACATCTTAGGGTAATAAAAAGTATAACACTAATGCGGAAGGGGCCGTAACATGAAGGCGAAAATAGCGATTAATGGTTTTGGAAGAATTGGACGTATGGTTTTTAGAAAAGCCATCCTTGATGAAAATCTTGAAGTGGCTGCCATAAATGCAAGCTATCCGGCTGAAACTTTGGCACACTTAATTAAATATGATACCAACCATGGACCATTCGAGGGAAGCGTTGTTCCGGAAGACAATGCTATTGTTGTGAACGGTAAAAGAGTTCAGCTTGTCAGCAGCCGGAATCCTGAAGAACTTCCCTGGAAAAAAATGAATATCGATATCGTTATTGAAGCTACAGGAAAGTTTAATTCCCGTGATAAAGCGGCTCTTCATCTTGATGCCGGCGCTAAAAAGGTCATACTTACTGCTCCTGGAAAAAATGAAGATGTGACTATTGTGATGGGCGTAAATGAAAGCGCATTAAAAATCGAAGAACATGATATTATTTCAAATGCATCCTGTACAACAAACTGCCTTGCACCTGTTGCAAAAGTCCTTGATGAACAATTTGGCATTGAAAACGGACTTATGACAACAGTTCATGCATATACAAATGATCAAAAAAATATTGATAACCCGCATAAAGATCTGCGCCGTGCACGTGCTTGCGGACAGTCGATCATCCCGACCTCCACTGGTGCTGCCAAAGCTTTGTCACTGGTATTGCCGCATTTAAAGGGCAAGTTGCATGGTATGGCACTGCGTGTGCCGACTCCTAACGTTTCCTTAGTGGATCTCGTGGTAGACTTGAAGCGGGACGTTACAATTGAAGAAGTGAATGCGGCATTTGCTACAGCTTCACAAGGATCGCTGCATGGCATCCTGGATATTACTGACGAACCGTTAGTGTCAATCGATTTCAACACAAATGAACACTCTGCCATCATTGATGGATTATCTACAATGGTAATCGGCACCAGCAAAGTGAAAGTGCTTGCCTGGTACGATAATGAGTGGGGCTATTCTTGCCGTGTCGTAGACTTGACAAAATATGTTGCACAGGAACTTTTTCAGGCATCTGCCGTAAAAGTTGGATAATTGCCAATCTCTTTTAAATAGAACTACCCATACCCTTAAAGCCTGCCATCCCCGGCAGGCTCCTTTTTTTGGACAAAATTAAATCCTGAGAAGGAAAAGTCTTCAGAAATTTTGCCAAAAAAAATGTAAAACAATGTGTTGCAAAAAGAAATTAAACAAAGTATACTAATCCTCGTGAACTTCTCCGAGGTTTTGGTATGGTAGCTACTTAAAGGGTTAGGACCTCTCTGGACTAACTTTCCCCCGTGGTAGTTATAGACCAGTATAAATCTGGAATTTCATTAATTAATAGCTTAAAAGTTTAAAGGGGGAAATTTGAATATGGAAACTATGGGTCGTCACGTTATCTCAGAACTTTGGGGATGCGATTTTGAAAAGTTAAATGATATGGATTTTATTGAGCAGACATTCGTAAATGCTGCATTAAAATCTGGTGCTGAAATTCGCGAGGTTGCATTTCATAAGTTTGCGCCACAGGGTGTAAGCGGAGTGGTGATCATCTCTGAATCTCATTTAACTATTCACAGCTTCCCGGAGCATGGCTATGCCAGCATTGATGTGTATACGTGTGGAGATCTTGACCCTAACATCGCTGCAGACTTTATTGCAGAAGCGTTAGGAGCTCAAACGCGTGAGAATATCGAAATTCCTCGCGGTATGGGTCCAGTTCAAGTTAAACAAGCTCAAGTACTTTAATACTAGAATGATCTTAGGCAATCCAGAGGTGTATCTGATACACCTCTTTTTATTTTGCTTAAAATCCATTGCCTTTAGTATCTTAATAAAAAATAGTACAATAAGGATACAAATAATATACGGAGGAAAGAGAATGTCAATTTTCAGGCAGCTTGCCAGCCGCTATAAAAAGCAGTGTGAAACAAATGAAAATCACTCTGACCCTGAGCTCGCTACAAGATATTATAGAACCAATACAGCACAAATGCTGCAGACGATTGAAGAGTTATTCAAAGCAGATCGCAATGTAAACATTCTCAGCATTTCTAAAGAACACGGCGAGATTGCAGCAGAACTTAAAAAAGACAAAACCTGTTTTGCGATTGTGACAGTCGTGACTGTCAAGCCTTTTGAAACGGCTGTAGATATCAATATTTCAACTGAGCAGTCCTCACCGGCAGGTGTGCATCCAATTCTTAAAAGAGAAGTACTTTCGATATATGAAAAATTAAATAAACGGCATGACTTTCTCGGTTCTGCAAGAAACGCAGATAAATAGTTGTACTTGTACTGTCAACTCCTTTTTTATAAGATAAGAGTATCAAATAATATTCGGTAATTTGTTTAAAGCCAACTTATAAAAAAATTCGGAGCTGATTGTATGAGATGCCCTTCATGCCAAAACAATAATACCCGTGTGCTCGATTCCCGTCCTGTGGATGACAGCCGATCCATCCGCCGCAGAAGGGAATGCGAGAAATGCGGATACCGGTTTACGACTTTTGAGAAAGTGGAAGAAATTCCGTTAATCGTTGTGAAAAAAGAAGGTACGAGAGAGGAATTCAGCCGGGAAAAAATTCTGAGAGGCCTTATTAAAGCTTGTGAAAAGAGGCCGGTAGCCCTTAAAGATCTGGAGGACATTACTTTTGAAGTGGAGAAAGAACTCCGCAGCAATGGTGTCTCTGAAATAAAAAGCGATGAAATTGGCGAAATGGTCATGGACAGGCTCGCAAATGTGGATGAGGTCGCATATGTCCGTTTCGCATCGGTATACAGGCAATTTAAAGATATCAATGTGTTTATTGATGAACTCAAGGAATTAATTAAAAAAGAACAATCGTAATCAGGACAGTTTTGCCGCTGCCGCTGATTTTTGATGAAATAGGCTGATGGGCTGAAGGTTTTTCTTTGGCTCTTTTTTTTGCGGGATATGCTTTTGATGAACATTCTAATAAAAATATTTTATAGAAAAAGGTGAACACCATGGCCCAGCATTGGCAGGAGATGCTCCCCATTGATCGATATACAGTAGCAGCCAGCGGGCTTTTGCATGATTATGACCGGAAAGTGCTGACACTGTTATATCAGCCGCTCATTGGCTCTGAGTGCTTCAGTTTGTATATGACTTTATGGGCAGAGCTTGAAGAAAACCGGCTATGGTCATCTTCAAATTCACACCATAGTTTAATGAATTTCATGGGGATGGGGCTTAAGGATATTTATGAAGCCCGTCTCAAGCTTGAAGGAATAGGACTTTTAAAGGTATATGTTAACAAGGATGAAGAGACAAGGTCATTCATTTACGAACTGCTTCCACCGCTGACACCTGAACAATTCTTTCTTGACGGCATGCTCAATATCTATCTTTATAAGAAGTTGGGCAAAAACCAATTTATGAGACTGAAGCGCTTCTTCTCGGATCAGAAGGTGCAGCCGGCCAGAGGGTACAAGGAAGTAACAAAGGCTTTCCAGGATGTATTTCAATCCGGGCACCCTGGTTCGTTTGACGATGAAGTGGTGCAGCTGATGAATGAAACAGATGAGGAAGGGTATATTGGAAGGCGTGAGCAGGAAGGCATTCAAATCGGGAATGAAGATTTTAATTTTGAATTGCTTCAGGCAGGGCTGAATGAATCGCTTGTACCAAAAAAAGCCCTTACAGTTAAAGTAAAGGAATCCATCAGCAATCTTGCTTTTTTATATGGAATCGACCCTATTCAGATGAAAAATATTGTCATCAGCGCCGTGAATGAAGATAATGAGATAAACATTGATGAATTAAGAAAATCTGCACGTGATTGGTATCAATTCCAAAACCAGGATATGCTGCCATCCCTGATTGACAGGGTTCAGCCTGCCAGCCATCAATCTCAAAAAAAGCAGCCTGAAACACAGGAAGAAGAATTGATCCGTTATTTGGAAATAACCTCACCAAGGCAGCTTTTAAAAGATATTTCCGGAGGAGCGGAACCTTCAAAAGGTGATCTGCAGATTATAGAAGATGTCATGTTCCAGCAAAAGCTTTTACCCGGGGTAATTAATGTGCTGATTCAATATGTTATGCTCAAAACAGATATGAAGCTGACCAAAGGGTACGTAGAAAAAATAGCAGGCCACTGGGCAAGAAAGAAGATTAAAACACCCCAGGCAGCTATTGAATTAGCTAAAAAAGAACATCGCCAATACCTTGATTGGGCAGAAGGAAAGAAAACAGCAGGCCCCACGGGGAACAAAAGGAAGCCGATCAGGACAGAGATGCTTCCGGACTGGTTTGATGAAAATAGCAGCAAAGCCTCCAAGAAGGAACAGGCCCAGCAGCCAAACAGCGAAAAGGAACAGTATGAGCGGGAAATGAAAAAAAGGGAACTTAAAGAAAAATTAAAAAAACTGCGATCACAGGAGGTGACTGATTGATGGAAAAAATTAACGAAACATTAAGGCGCCTTGCAGGCAATGAAGGCTTTCAAAAAAGATATGAAATGATGAGGAACCAAACGCTTAATCACCCTGAAGTCAAGGCTTTTATCCAAACTCATCGGGATGAATTGACATCTGAAAAGGTTGAAAAGAGTCTTAGCAAGCTCTTTGAATATACACAGCAGAGCAAGGAGTGCAATAAATGTCCGAGCCTGGAGGGCTGTGTGAATTTTATGCAGGGCTATCATCCTGAACTTGTGATTCAAAGAGGATCAATCGATCTGAAGTATGATAAGTGCCCGCGCAAGATCATGCACGATGAAAAGCGGAGAAATGAAAAGTTAATCCAGAGTTTATATGTGCCAACTGATATCCTTCATGCCACTTTTGACTCGATTTATGATGATGACGACCGCATTGAGGCTGTGGATAAGGCTGCATCTTTTGTAATGGACTACCAGCCGGGGTCCAAGCAAAAGGGGATCTACTTTTACGGGAAATTCGGTGTAGGCAAATCTTATTTGCTTGGTGCTATTGCCAATAAGCTTGCAAGCCGGAAAGTATCCTCCATGATTGTCTATGTTCCTGAATTATTCAGGGAATTGAAAAATTCAATTGGAGATCAGACTCTGAACAGCAAGATGGAAACCATTAAGAAAGCGCCTGTTTTAATGTTTGACGACCTTGGTGCAGAAACCATGTCCAGCTGGACAAGGGATGAGATTTTAGGGCCGATTCTGCAGTTCCGCATGCAGGAAAGCCTCCCAACCTTCTTCACTTCCAATTTCGACCTGCAGGGCCTCGAACATCATTTATCCTATAGCCAGCGCGGCGAGGAAGAGAAAATGAAAGCAAGAAGAATCATGGAACGCATTAAATACCTTGCTGAACCGGTGCTTGTAGAAGGACCGAACAGGAGAGTATAATCTGAAAGCTGCCGATAAAAACATCGGCAGCTTTTTTCATTATAGCTGTTTTCACAAGGGTTTGTTGCTATTTGTATATTATTCGCTGAGTTGATTGCAGCGGAAGGTACGAGATCCTCGAAAATGCATTCGCATTTTCTTCGTGCGGTGTTTTTTCCGGGAAGTTTATTCAACGTCCTGCGGGAGTAGCGGGACAGGTGAGACCCCGCAGACGCGGAGCGTTGAGGAGGCTCACCGCCCGCCCCGCGGTTCGCTGAGCAGCCTGGAGCGGAAATCAACGGGTAATATTGATAGTAACAATTTTTTCTAAAAGAACATATAATATCGTTTAACCCACTAAATGACCAAACCCCACTTCTAACTTGGCCAAGTCCGCCATATACATAGAATAGAGATTTGTATAAAGGGGGGATTTGGTTGATCGAAATCATTTTCCAGAGCAGCATGGATGCGAGGAATTTTTATGAGCATCTTTATGAACAGCTGCAGTCTTTTTGTCATTGTGATAATAATATTCTTCATTTTGAAGATCAACATATAGTCAGAGTTTCTGCTGGAAATAGCGGCAATATCCTGAATACTGTTAAGACAGCATTCTTTCAATTTATCGTGAACCAGAAGCAGGATGATTGGTTTAAACGGATACTGATGGAGCATTATTATTATGATGATGAAGGCGAGCAGCAGCAGATCCTTGAAATCATTCACTCTATCCTGGAAGGAAGCCGTGAGGATCTTGCTGCGTTTGTCAGTGGACTGAATGTAAAAGAAAGCCTAAAAAGCGCAATTGATCAGTTGTTTCAAAATAACATTTCCTTTTCTTTTGACTCATTCGTAAAATTCCGGATGCGCCCGCTTATGAATGAAATGACCAAGTATGTGGAAGTCTCCATCGATGAGTACAAAATGGAACAGGAATATCAGATGTTCATTCATACATTAAGAGATTTCCTGTCAGGCAGGCAGCCAAAAATGAATACGATCCATGTCCTTATGGATGAAGGTGTTTATTTTTATGATGAGCAATTGTGTGAAATTAAACGCGGCGAGCTCTTAAGAATGATTGACCGCAAGCTATTATCCAATCATCCTGTATATGTGGATTCAGTTACAATTGCGCCGCTGCTCTCTATAGCGCCTTCAGCTATTTATCTCTATTCAGATGATTTTGACCAGCCGCTGGTCAGAACAATCCGCAATATTTTTGAAGAAAGGCTTCAATTAAGCCCTCTTGCAGCATTTTATCATTATCAAAACGCCCATTCTTATGCTGATAATGAAAAATGTAAAAGATACCCTTGATTTTCCTGAAATAACAAACTATAATAACCTACATATTACAAAAATCAAGCAAAAGTTGCGATGAGGATACGGGTATTCTAATACGGTTTAAAGAGAGGGAAGGCAAGGCTGAAACCTTCCTAACACGATCTGAATGCTTACCGCCTCTGAACTCCAGCCAGGAAATGGGCTGGCGGGAAAAGACCGTTATCTTACTACAGAGTCGTTTGTCTTCTATGAAAGCGAGAAGTAGGGTGGAACCGCGTGTTAATAATAACTCGTCCCTTTTTTAGGGACGGGTTTTTTTATTTTTAGTGTAAAACGCGTTTTAGGAGCAAAATCTGAATCCAGCTCCAGCGCCTAGCCCCTCGAGGTCACAAGCCAATCCTCCAAAAAAGGATAGAACGCCTTTTTAGGAGGCTCGTCTTGTGCTTGTCGGGGCTGATCGAGGCGCTTGCGCTTTATAATAAGGGAGGAAATATCATGTCAGAAGTTGTTAAAGTTTCGTTTCCGGATGGAGCTGTAAAGGAGTTTCCAAAGGGAACGACAACAGAAGATATTGCAGCTTCGATCAGCCCGGGCCTTAAGAAAAAGGCAATTGCCGGAAAGCTGGATGGAGGAATGTATGATCTTCGCCGTCCAATCGAAAAGGATGGAGCTATTGAAATTGTAACACCGGACTCAAACGATGCCCTGGAGGTTCTTCGCCACAGCACTGCCCATTTGATGGCTCAGGCAATCAAGCGTTTATATAAAAATGTAAAGCTTGGGGTAGGACCAGTCATTGAGGGCGGATTTTATTATGATATCGACCTGGAAGAATCGCTTTCACCAGAAGATCTTCCAGTGATTGAAAAAGAAATGAAAAAGATTATTAATGAAAACCTTGATATTGTCCGCAAAGAGGTCAGCCGCAATGAAGCGGTTGAGATGTACAAAGAAATAGATGACGAATATAAACTTGAACTGATCGAGGCTATTCCTGAAGATGAAACAGTGACAATCTATGAGCAGGGCGAATTTTTTGACCTCTGCCGCGGTGTTCATGTTCCTTCTACAGGCAAATTGAAAGAGTTCAAACTATTAAGCATTGCCGGAGCGTATTGGAGAGGCGACAGTGACAATAAGATGCTTCAGCGGATCTATGGAACAGCTTTCTTCAAGAAAGAAGACCTGGCAGAGCATTTGCGTCTCCTTGAGGAAGCAAAAGAGCGTGACCACCGTAAAATCGGCAAAGAGCTTAACCTGTTCATGAATTCGCAAAAAGTAGGCCAGGGCCTGCCAATGTGGCTTCCAAAAGGGGCGGCAATCCGCCGCAATATCGAGCGCTATATCGTGGATAAGGAAGAAAGACTGGGCTATGACCATGTCTATACTCCAATCATGGGAAGCGTGGATCTTTATAAAACATCCGGCCACTGGGATCATTACCAGGAAGACATGTTCCCTGTAATGGAGATGGATAACGAACAGCTTGTTCTGCGTCCAATGAACTGCCCGCATCATATGATGATCTATAAGAATGGCATCCACAGCTACCGTGAACTGCCAATCCGTATTGCAGAGCTTGGAACAATGCACCGCTATGAAATGTCAGGAGCCCTATCCGGCCTTCAGCGTGTACGAGGCATGACTTTGAATGATGCACATATCTTTGTAAGACCTGACCAGATCAAGGAAGAGTTTAAGCGCGTAGTACATCTGATCCTCGAAGTATATAAAGACTTCGATATCAATGACTACTCATTCCGTCTTTCCTACAGAGATCCGCAGGATACTGAGAAGTACTTTGATGACGATGAAATGTGGGAAAAAGCACAGGCAATGCTTAAAGAAGCGATGGATGAAATCGGCCTCGATTATTTTGAGGCAGAAGGCGAAGCGGCTTTCTACGGTCCTAAATTGGATGTGCAAGTTAAAACTGCGCTTGGCAAGGATGAGACACTATCTACTGTCCAGCTGGATTTCCTGCTTCCAGAACGTTTTGACCTGACATATGTAGGGGAAGATGGAAAGCCTCATCGCCCGGTCGTTATCCACCGAGGAGTAGTTTCCACTATGGAGCGTTTTGTGGCATTCCTGATTGAGGAGTACAAGGGAGCGTTCCCAACTTGGCTTGCCCCAGTTCAAGTCCAGGTCATTCCGGTTTCTCCTGATATTCACTTTGATTATGCGAAAAAAGTCCAGGAGCAGCTTCAGGCAGAGGGCTTCCGCGTTGTGCTGGATGACCGCAACGAAAAAATCGGATATAAGATCCGTGAAGCTCAAATGCAAAAAACTCCATACATGCTTGTTGTTGGAGACAATGAAGTTGCTGAAAAAGCTGTCAATGTCCGCAAATATGGAGAGCAAAAATCAGAAACTATTTCATTTGAGGACTTCATCTCAGCACTAAAAGCTGAAGTTAAACGATAATAATCAAAAAGGGCTGCAGCACGTGCTGCAGCCCTTTTTGATAAGTTATTCCATAGAACATTTAAGAGCCGGATGAGACAAACGAAGGAGCTGGCATTAAATTCATTTTGAAAAAATATTAAAATCGTATTGCCAAAATCAATTAATTTTGTTATGCTTTTCTTCGTTGTGATAAAAGTTATTCGTTTGACACGGAATCATTCTTTGTGATATAGTAGCTAAGGTAAATGAATACAGTTTGAGGAAAAGAAGAAGCACCCGCTTCTCACCTGATTGACGCAAAGCGCAGTTGGCAGGTTTTACGTGAACATTTTCTGTTTATATACGTAAGTGTGGGTGTTTTCATCCGCACTTTTTTATTTGGTTAAAAACAGCTCTAATTCCGTCACGGAAGAGAAATGTTGCATAACTTGCGATTCAGCTTTGGTCCGGTGCAGCTTACAGCTTTAAAGTTGTCTGCTAAGCAGGCGCTTGCGCTTTTCTTGACCCAAACGTTGTGTTCGCATTAAACCTTGGAGGTGTCTAGCTATTAGCAAAGATATGTTGTTAAACGAGGGCATTCGCGCCCGCGAAGTCCGTCTTATTGACCAAAACGGCGAGCAGTTAGGTATTAAATCAAAATTCGACGCACTTGAAATTGCTTCTCGTGCCAATCTGGATCTTGTTCTGGTTGCACCGAGTGCGAAACCTCCGGTAGCCCGTATCATGGACTACGGAAAGTTCAAATTCGAGCAGCAGAAGAAAGATAAAGAAGCTCGCAAAAACCAGAAGATTATCAGTATTAAAGAAGTTCGTCTTAGCCCGACTATTGAAGAACATGACTTTAATACAAAGCTTCGCAATGCTATTAAATTCCTTGAAAAAGGCGATAAAGTAAAAGCATCGATCCGATTCAAAGGACGTGCCATTACCCATAAGGAAATTGGCCAGCGTGTACTAATTCGATTCGCACAAGCATGCAATGAAGTTGCAATAGTGGAATCACATCCAAAAATGGATGGCCGAAGCATGTTTATGGTGCTAGCACCGAAAAACGACAAGTAAGAGGAGGAATTCCCATGCCAAAAATGAAAACTCACCGCGGCGCTGCTAAGCGTTTCAAAAGAACAGGTTCTGGTAAACTGAAGCGTTCTCATGCTTACAGAAGCCATATGTTCGCGAACAAATCACAAAAGCAAAAGCGTAAGCTTCGCAAAGGAACTCTTGTTTCTTCAGGCGATTACAAGCGCATCCGTAACTTATTAGTAAATCTTAAGTAATATCTCGAAATTAGGAGGGAAATAATATGCCACGTGTAAAAGGCGGTACAGTTACTCGCAAACGTCGTAAAAAAGTCATCAAATTAGCTAAAGGTTATTTCGGTTCAAAACATACATTATACAAAGTTGCTAACCAGCAGGTTATGAAATCCCTAATGTATGCTTACCGCGACCGTCGCCAGAAAAAGCGCGACTTCCGCAAACTTTGGGTTACTCGCATTAACGCAGCAGCTCGCATGAACGGTCTTTCTTACAGCCGTTTAATGCACGGTTTAAAGCTTGCTGGCATCGAAGTTAACCGCAAAATGCTTGCTGAATTAGCAATCGCTGACGAAAAAGCATTTGCTGAATTAGCATCAGTTGCAAAGCAGCAGCTTAGCAAGTAATAATTTATACAATAGCCATTCCCTATGGGGATGGCTTTTTAATTTGCTTTTGATGGACAGAAAGCTTCTATTTCATTTAAGCTCAATACAGACTTAATACATATAAAGGAGAAAGCTCATGATTAAAACAATTGCTCTTATCTATCTGATCATGAATGTGATTGGCTTTTACCTGATGAAGCTTGATAAAGAAAAAGCAAAACGGAATGAGTTCCGTATAAGCGAGAAGAACCTCTGGATCACAGCCTTTTTGAGCGGGGCAGCGGGAATGACTTTGGGTATGAAGACCTTCAGGCATAAAACGAAGCATGTTCAGTTTAAATGGGGACTGCCTTTCTTGGCATTGCTTGAAGCAGGCCTGCTATTGTACCTGGTTATTCAATTGTCATAAACAGTCAGCGCCATCCATAAGCTTTAGGGAACAGCAGGAAAGTCATCGGGGAGAGGTGGAGGCACATGAATGATCAATTGACTTTATTGTTTGCTATGGCAGAGACTGCCGGCATTCTTGCTCCCATTGCTTTTATCTTTTTTCATATTATCCGGCAGTTTCTATTTATTCCGGTACCGCTTGTCTGCATAACAGGGGGAGTTCTTTTTGGCAGTTTTTTTGGCTCTGTTTTCTCTCTTGCAGGGTTAATGATCAGCAGCATTCTTTTTTATTTTCTAATCACAAAAATGCCGGGGACGCATGAGAAGCTTTCTTTATTAAAGAGGCGGTGGTTCGGGGAGTATCGGAATTTAACTGTCGGCCAGGTTGCAGTTTTAAGGCTTATCCCTTTTATTCATTATCATTTATTGAGCTTTTGTCTGATGGAAAGAAACAAGGGATTTAATCAGTTTCTTAAAAATTCATGGATCACTAATATGCCGCTGGCTGTTTTTTATACCGTTTTCGGAGAATTCATCAGCCGATTTACTCCTTCAATGATTGTCCTGATTTTGCTGTCACTTTCTGTTTTAGTATTTGTACTGAGGGAAAAGGTGACAGTTATTAAATGGAAGGAATTCTTCAAAACAGCATAAAAAACGTTCGGGGATGCCGAACGTTTTTTAAAAATGATCCTTAATTTCCTCGCCTGGAGAAGCTGTTTTATGCATGAACTCCTTCACAGGGCTTTTCCAGTCAATTTTTGCAGTAGGATAGGCCTCGCTTATCTTTCTTTCAATAAAAAGAAAATCCTCCCTTACCATCCCTTTAAGGGCCGATGTATTGTGTGGCCAGAGGAAAATAGAGACCACATCAAAAGCATTATCGGTGGTACCCAAATACTTTTCACCTTCAAATAAAACTCCTTTATACGTAATCAGGAAGTTCTTCCTGACATTTTCCTGGTCATCCCAAAAATAATATCGTTTCTGTTCGTGGGCAAGCTCTAGCTTTCTCTTGGAATTGAGCAGATATTTTACCGTGGTGTATATAAGAAAAAGAATCAGAGCAAACAATAGCATACGCAGGAGCCACATAGTAACCAGCCCTCCATTATTATTTTCCTTACTATACGGATGAGCTAAAAAAAAGTTTCAACTTTTTTGCGATTTGTTATAATTTTTTTGATGGGCATTATAATGTAAGTTAATCATTAATTTCATATAGGACGGTGGAAAATGAATTATCAGCAATTATTCCAAATGCAAAAAGGGCTGGACAGCCATATAGAATCAAACCATGGTTTAGAGGAAGAAGACTTATTTGACCGTAAGATACTGGCGCTGCTTGTTGAATTGGGAGAGCTTGCAAATGAGACAAGATGCTTTAAGTTCTGGAGCCTTAAGACTTCCTCCCCTCAGGAAACAGTATTGGAGGAGTTTGTAGACGGTATACATTTCATTTTATCGCTTGGAATTGAATGCGGATTTGACGTGGAAAAGGACTTTACTGTTTCGGTGGAAAAGGAGGTTTCAGTGAATGGCCAGTTCTTGTCTGTTTATGAAGCTATCGGAAAGTTTCGGACCAGCCGTTCTTTAACGGATTATAAAGACCTTATTGCAGTCTACTTACATCTGGGGGAAATGCTTGGATTTAACTCTTCGCATATAGAAAAAGCATATATAGACAAGAATGAAGTAAATTATAAGAGGCAGGCTGAAGGATATTAAGCGATTTTTCCGCCTGCAGCCTGAGGGATTATCCGTCTGATAATTCTTTATATTGAATTCGATGTTCGGTATAATAGGATTAAATAAATATTAAGGGAGTCGAAATGATGGCTAAATTAGATGAAACATTAACGATGCTTAAAGACTTAACAGATGCGAAAGGAATACCGGGAAATGAGCGCGAACCGCGCGAGGTTATGAAAAAATACATAACAGCATATGCTGATGAAGTGACAACAGATGGACTGGGGAGCCTCATTGCTAAAAAAACCGGCAAAGAAGGCGGCCCGAAGATTATGGTAGCCGGCCATTTGGATGAAGTTGGATTTATGGTAACAAACATTGATGATAAAGGTTTCATCCGCTTCCAGACAGTTGGCGGCTGGTGGTCACAGGTTATGCTGGCCCAGCGCGTGACGATTGTAACATCGAAAGGAGATGTTACCGGGGTAATTGGTTCAAAACCGCCGCATATCTTATCACCGGATGCACGCAAAAAACCTGTTGAAATTAAAGACATGTTTATTGATATTGGTGCTTCAAGCCGTGAAGAAGCGAAAGAATGGGGCATAAAACCTGGTGACATGGTGGTTCCGTATTTTGAGTTTACGGTTATGAATAATGAAAAGATGCTTTTGGCGAAAGCCTGGGATAACCGCATTGGCTGCGCAATTGCCATAGACGTGCTCAAGCAATTGAAGGATGCTGAACATCCAAATGAAGTTTATGGTGTAGGAACGGTACAGGAAGAGGTTGGTCTTCGCGGAGCCCGTACTTCTGCGCAAAAAATCGAGCCGGATATCGCATTTGGTGTAGACGTTGGAATCGCAGGCGACACACCGGGCATTTCTGAAAAAGAAGCCATGAGCAAAATGGGCAAAGGTCCGCAAATCATCCTATATGATGCATCAATGGTCTCTCACAAAGGCCTGCGTGACCTTGTAACAGACACTGCAGATGAACTGAATATCCCTTATCAATTTGATGCCATTGCTGGCGGAGGAACAGATTCAGGAGCGATTCATGTTACACATAATGGAGTTCCATCCCTTTCAATCACCATTGCAACACGGTATATCCATTCACATGCAGCAATGCTTCACCGTGATGATTATGAAAATGCAGTAAAGCTGATTGCTGAAGTGATCAAGAAGCTTGACAGGGAAACAGTTGATAAGATTACATTTGAATAAAATGAAAAAACTCCGGCACTTTCCGGAGTTTTTTCCGTTTTATCGCAGTGTCGATTGATCGAAGCGTTAGCGGAGATCTTAGCGACACTAGAACGCGACTAACAATCAGTGGGGGATAAGGAAAATCCCCACTGATTGAAGTTTCACTTTATTTAAGACTGCTCTCCAAGGTTTGAAGCATTTCCAGCTTGTCTTCTTCAGAGGAGTTTTTCCAGATTACCTCAAATAATACACCTAAGCCAGGCAGCATTTTTTCTTCCCCATTTTGAATGGCATCCACGATTGTATCTTTCAGTTCATCTTGAGAGTTGCCTGATACATTGTGTAAAATGGCATTGCGCAGGTTTAAATTCACCATAATGCACTCCTTCCAGATTTAATTCGTTATTATCTTCTCTAATTTTGCTTTTATTATGTATTTCAAATAAGCTATAATGAAAAACTGTACAGAAAAATTCCGGTTGTATGGGATTTTCTTTAAAAGGAGAGACCGTGTTGAAGCATATACAATCTGCAAAAAATCCTAAAGTTAAAGAATGGAAGAAACTTCTGGCCAGAAAAGAGCGTGACAAAACAGGAACCTTTTTAGTTGAAGGTTTTCATTTGGTGGAAGAAGCACTTAAAGCCAATCAAATAGCAGAAATAATCATCAATGAAAATAAAAATATGCCTCCCGGCTGGGATTATGGCGACATCCCTGTAACAATGGTTACAGATGAAATCATCGGATTGCTGGCGGATACGGAAACACCACAGGGAATTTTTGCTGTATGCAGCCAGGAGCCATCCACTGAGGAAGTGAAGGGAAAACAGTTTTTATTAGTTGATGCAGTCCAGGATCCCGGCAATCTGGGTACGATGATCAGGACGGCTGATGCTGCTGGAATTGATGCTGTTATTGTGGGTGAAGGCAGCGTTGACGCATATAACCCGAAGGTACTCCGTTCTGCACAGGGCAGCCACTTTCATTTGCCTGTTTTAAGAGCAAACCTTTCTGACTGGATCGTCAGATTGAAAGAAAGTAATGTGCCTGTCTATGGAACCGCTTTGGAAAATGCCCGGGAATACACGAATTATGATTCCTCAGATTCCTTCGCTCTGCTCGTTGGAAATGAAGGAAACGGGGTAAATGAAGAGCTCCTGGCTAATACAGCAGCAAACCTTTATATACCGATATTCGGGAAAAGCGAATCACTTAATGTGGCGGTGGCTGCCGGAATTCTTCTTTATCATCTAAGAAAATAGAAAATGGGCGGCAATTTTATGAAAACCGTTTGAAACAGCCTTAAGAATGTAATATAATTAACAGCAAAATTATAATAATAAAACGATGACGGAGACCAGTACCTTGCAGTCAGCCTTTTCAGGGAGAAAATGCCTAAGA
Organism: Cytobacillus sp. SAFR-174; assembly: GCF_051964675.1. NCBI lineage: Bacteria > Bacillati > Bacillota > Bacilli > Caryophanales > Bacillaceae > Cytobacillus > Cytobacillus sp. SAFR-174. Next base: position 96,982 of record NZ_JBQCMZ010000007.1, read on the forward strand.
CTGAAAGCATTTTTACAGGAAATGCAAGAGAAGTTTCACCTCCAGAGTTGGCATCGGGACCATTGAAAAGTAATGTTGGCGCTCTGCTGAGCGAGCCGCTTCCGATTTTCGATGTAAAGATGTACCGGCATAAGCCGTTATCCCAATGAAGTGAACACGTGCATGAAGTACATATATGTGTTAAAAAGGGTGGTACCGCGAAACCTCGTCCCTTTATGGGGATAGAGGTTTTTTATTTTGGCCAAAAAAGTAAAAGTATTAATTTCAAGGAGGATTTTTAGATGCAAGAGCGTTTAAAGGAACTGCAAACTGAAGCGTTAGAAAAGATCAGCACCGCCGCTGATTTGAAAGAGCTAAATGATATCCGTGTATCCTATTTAGGCAAAAAAGGCCCTATTACTGAAGTGCTTAAAGGAATGGGGAAATTGTCTGCTGATGAGCGTCCAAAAATGGGGGCCCTTGCGAATGAAGTGCGGGACAGCATTGCTGCCGGAATTGAGGAAAAACAAAAGCACCTGGAGGAAGCGGCTGTTCAGGAAAAACTGGCTGCAGAAAAAATTGATGTCACTCTTCCGGGAAGACCTGTTAAATCAGGAAATCACCATCCGCTGACAAGAATTATCGAAGAAATTGAAGATCTGTTCATTGGAATGGGTTATACGGTAGCTGAAGGCCCTGAAGTTGAAAAAGATTATTATAATTTTGAAGCATTGAATCTTCCTAAAGGCCATCCTGCCCGGGATATGCAGGATTCCTTCTATATTACAGAAGACATTCTCCTTCGTACCCATACTTCGCCGGTACAGGCAAGAACAATGGAGAAGCATGAAGGCAAGGGACCAGTTAAAATCATCTGTCCGGGTAAAGTATATCGCCGTGATAATGACGATGCTACACACTCTCACCAGTTCATGCAAATAGAGGGGCTTGTTGTAGATGAAAACGTCCGTATGACTGATTTAAAAGGAACATTGGAGGTCTTTGCAAAGAAAATGTTTGGTGATGACAGAGAAATCCGTCTTCGTCCAAGTTTCTTCCCGTTTACAGAGCCATCTGTGGAAATGGATATTTCCTGTAAGATATGCGGCGGAAAAGGCTGCAGCGTATGTAAAGGCACTGGCTGGATTGAAATTCTTGGTGCAGGAATGGTTCATCCAAATGTTCTTGAGATGGCAGGCTTCGACTCTAAGAAATACACAGGCTTTGCATTCGGAATGGGTCCTGAGCGAATTGCCATGCTGAAGTATGGTGTCGATGATATTCGTCATTTCTATACAAATGATGTGCGTTTCTTGAAGCAATTTTCAATTCATGAATAATTAGAAAGCCCGGAGTTGGACAATAATTAAGGAGGATCACAAATGTTCGTTTCATATAAATGGCTGCAGGAATATGTTGATTTATCAGGCGTTACACCTGAAGAGCTTGCAGAAAAGATTACTAAAAGCGGTATAGAAGTTGAAGGCGTAGAGGTTTTGAATGAAGGCATCAAAGGTGTGGTTGTAGGGCATGTCCTTGAAAGGGAACAGCACCCAAATGCTGATAAACTGAATAAATGTTTAGTCGATACAGGGGCTGGTGAGCCTGTACAGATCATCTGCGGTGCCCCGAATGTGGATAAGGGACAGAAAGTGGCCGTGGCTACAGTAGGAGCTGTTCTTCCAGGCAATTTTAAAATAAAGCGGGCCAAGCTGCGCGGCGAGGAATCGAATGGAATGATCTGTTCGCTTCAAGAGCTCGGCATTGAAAGTAAGCTGATTGCAAAGGAATACTCTGAAGGCATTTATGTTTTCCCTAATGATACAGAGGTTGGCGGGGATGCTCTTCGGCAGCTTAATCGTGACGACCAGATTCTGGAGCTTGGATTGACTCCTAACCGTTCTGACTGCTTAAGCATGCTGGGTGTTGCATATGAAGTGGCAGCTATTTTAGGAAGGGAAGTAAAGCTTCCTGCACCTCAAGCAGAGACTTCTTCAGAGAAGGCATCTGATTACATCGATGTTCAGGTGGACGCAAAAGAAGATAATCCACTATACGTTGCGAAGGTTGTTAAAAATGTAAAGGTTGGCCCATCTCCTGTATGGATGCAGGCTCGTTTAATGGCAGCAGGCATTCGTCCTCACAATAACGTGGTGGATATTACAAACTACATTTTGCTTGAATACGGCCAGCCGCTTCATGCCTTCGATTATGACCGGCTGGGATCAAAGCAAATCCTTGTCCGCAGAGCAAATGATGGCGAAGTGATTGTCACTCTTGACGATGCAAAGCGTGAGTTAACATCAGATCATCTTTTAATAACAAATGGGACAGAGCCAATTGCACTTGCGGGTGTCATGGGCGGGGCAAATTCTGAAGTGCAGCCTGACACTAAAAATGTGATTATCGAATCAGCTTATTTTAAAGGGGCAACGGTTAGAAAAGCTTCAAAAGACCATGGATTAAGAAGCGAAGCAAGTGCACGCTTTGAAAAAGGTGTGGATCCAAACAGAGTTAGAGCTGCTGCTGAAAGAGCTGTTCAATTGCTTGCACAATATGCGGACGGGGAAGTGCTTGAAGGTTCTGTGGAAGCTGATGCACTGCAGGTGGAGCCTGCTGTGGTGTCTGTAACGCTTGAAAAAATCAATCGTGTCCTTGGCACGGAATTATCCATGAAAGAAGTAGAGGATATTTTTGCCCGCCTTCAATTTGCAGCGAATACTGATAACGATACAATTACTGTTACAGTTCCGACCCGCAGAGGCGACATCACGATTGAAGAAGACCTGATTGAAGAAGTTGGCCGTTTATTTGGCTATGATAACCTAGCATCAACTTTACCGGTTGGCTCATCTACACCAGGGCATCTTACCCAATACCAGAATAAACGCAGATTGGTCCGCCGCTTTCTTGAAGGTGCGGGACTATATCAGGCAGTAACTTATTCATTAACAAATGAAGCAAAGGCGGCTCAATATGCACTGGAGGAACGCAAGCCTGTGCAGCTGGCAATGCCTATGAGTGAGGATCGCAGTCTGCTTCGGTTAAGTATTGTTCCGCAGCTTCTGGAGGTATTAAAATATAATTCGGCACGCCAGAACGACAGCCTGGCAGTTTATGAAACAGGAGCAGTGTTCCTCTCCAATGGAGAAGAGGAATTGCCTGAAGAGCGTGAGCATCTTGCCGGTGCGGTTACTGGTCTATGGCACAGCCATCCATGGCAGGGAGAAAAGAAGCCGGTAGATTTCTACGTTGTAAAAGGTATCCTTGAAGGGTTATTTGAAAAGCTGGGGCTTTCTGATAAGCTTGAATTCCGTCAAGCGCAAAAGGATGGAATGCATCCTGGCAGAACAGCAGAAGTATTCCTTTCCGGGGAATCAGTGGGATTTGTCGGCCAAATCCATCCGACTGTCGAGAAAGAGCTTGATTTGAAAGAAACCTATGCATTTGAGCTTTCATTAAAAGCGATTCTGGAAGAAGAGGTTTCACCTTTGCAGTATGAAGCTATTCCGCGTTTCCCTTCAATCACAAGGGATATTGCACTTGTGGCAGATCAGGAAACAGCAGCAGGCGAGCTTAAAGGGATCATTAAAGAAGCTGGCGGCAAATTACTGAAAGACGTCCTTGTTTTTGACTTGTACGAAGGCGAAAGGATGGAGCCAGGCAAAAAATCGCTTGCTTTCTCCCTTAAATACTTCGACCCTGAACGTACTCTGACGGATGAAGATGTAACAAAAGCGCATGACAAAGTATTGGAAGCTGTGAAGGAAAAAGCCGGAGCAGTATTGAGAGGATAAAATAAGGAAGGCAGCCTGGGGGCTGCCTTTTCTTCGTTTGGCCGATAAATACCCAAAAGTAGCCGATAAATTCTGATTGTTGACTGAAAAGATATACTCAGAAGAATGAAGGTCTCTTAAACAAAAAAGCATCCAATCTCTCATTAGATTGAATGCTTCATTATCAATTATATTTCCTGTTATACAGCTTCATGGCCTTTTCAGTATTGGCAAAATGCAGTTTTACAAAAGAAGGCAATACCTCTCGTCCTTTTTCCTTTATAAGCCGGGCAGCTGCCTCATCAACCTTCGGACCGGCGCCTTTAGTGAGCCGGAAACCGGCCTTTGTGCTAAGATTTTCAAAGTGGCGCACAAATGCATAGCGTGCCAGGATGGATGCTGCTGCAACTGCCAGATGGATTCCTTCCGCTTTTGTGCTGAAAAAGACCCGTTCCCTCTGTATGGTCTGCTGGTTTTTTATATAATTGTAGTAAATTTCTTCCTTGGCAAATTGGTCAATCAGAATGGCCTCAGGCTTTTCAGGAGAGATTTTCCCTAAAACATGCCCGATTGCCTGATTGTGCAGCAATGCTTTGATTTTCCCCTGTGACATCCCTGATTGCTGAAGTTTATTATATTTTTCATTATGCAGTGTTAACAGGCTGTGGGGAACGATATCTTTGATCTGCTTTGCGATTTCGATGATCTTTTCATCTCCGAGGTTTTTTGAATCCTTAACTCCAAGCTCCTTCAGCAAAGGAATTTGATCTTTTTTTACGTAAGCTGCAACCACCGTAATGGGGCCAAAATAATCCCCGGTACCCACTTCATCTGAACCGACGACTGAAAGGGAACTGATATTTTCAGGCAGGTTTGCTGCGGCAGGGCTGGTTTTTTTGCTGGGCTGTGCACTGCGGGCGGTATCTCCCCACTTTTTGGCCTCTGCTTCACATCCGCTCCCTTGGAAGAGAACCTTGCCTGATTTATAGGCAGTGATCGAACATCCTGGCACTTTTGCAGCAAATACGCTTCCCGGAGGCTGTTTGTCATTTAGGCTGCCTGAATAATGGGCCTTCATTTTTGAGATTTCACTTGCTTTTTTTAATAGTACTACCTGGCTCATATTAATTCTCCTCATCTTAGTGTACTGTTGAATTTATTCCCTCTATTTGGAAAAAACCTGCATTAACTGAGCTCATCTGACATGCTTTGACTTCCCACCAATATGCGTTCGTGTTATGATATTGATTAGGATTCTTTAAAGAAGGGGGCATGGACGTTGTCAGAGATACAAAGAAACCGAACAAGTGTAGATATTTATGGACAGCAATATGTAATAGTTGGCTCAGAAAGCTCCAGCCATGTTCGCCTTGTCGCTTCGCTGGTTGACGATAAAATGCGTGAGATCAGTTCGAAGAATCCTTCACTCGACATTAGTAAGCTGGCCGTGCTGACCGCAGTTAATGCAGTTAATGATTATATAAAGCTAACAGACCGTCTGGAACGGCTGGAAAACGAATTAAATAGAGTAAAGGACGGAAAGTAGTCATGCTGGATCTTGCAATTATCATTATTTTGGTTTTTGGTTTTTTAATAGGCTTGAAAAGAGGGTTTATCCTCCAATTAATTCATTTGACCGGATTCATCATTGCTTTCATTGTTGCCCGTATGTATTACGGTGAGCTTGCGCCTAAGCTGACCTTATGGGTACCATATCCAAGCTTTAGCAGTGACTCGGCGATTAAGACGTTATTTGAGAATGGGGATCTTGAAGATGCTTACTATCGCGCCATTGCATTTGTCGTGATTTTTTTTGCGGTAAAAATATTACTGCAGATTATTGGAAGCATGCTCGACTTTGTTGCCCATCTTCCGGTCCTGAAACAGCTGAATGTTTGGGCTGGCGGAATTCTCGGATTTATCGAAGTCTATCTTATCATGTTTATTCTATTATACATAGCAGCACTCGTTCCAATCGAAGTCCTGCAGGGACCGATCAATAATTCCTTTATGGCAGAATTAATGGTTAAGAATACGCCTGTTCTCTCTGACCAGCTCAAAGAAATGTGGGTTGAATATATGGCTGCGTAACTTCTCTATTTCTAGAGGAGTTTTCTTTTTGAAAGGCTGTTTTGTAAAAAATGTTGTTATTCGCCAGCTATGTTGTCCGTTGATTTCCGCTCCAGGCTGCTCAGCGAACCGCGGGGCGGGCGGTGAGCCTCCTCGACGCTGCGCGTCTGTTGGGTCTCACCTGTCCCGCTACTCCCGCTGGACTTTGAATAAGCTTCCTTGAGTAAACACCGCACGAAGTAAATACGAATGCATTTTCGAGGATCTCGCACCTTCCGCTCCAATCAACTCAGTGAATATAATATATAAAAAGCAACAAACATTGCGAAAAACAGTCTTTTGAAAATAGCCATGATTTGAAGTTGCACTGCAAAATAAGAGATAATACGGTTACGAATACAGTTACGGGCAGGTGGTTTTCATGAGTATAAATAAAAAAGATGTAGTCAGACTTTTAGAAACGATCGCTGTTTATATGGAGTTAAAAGGAGAAAATCCGTTTAAAACAGCCGCCTTCCGGAAAGCGGCACTCGCACTTGAATCAAATGATGAAAGCTTGACTGAAATTGATGACTTTACAAAGCTATCCGGCATCGGAAAAGGAACCGCTGCTGTTATAGAGGAGTACATCAAAGAAGGTAAGTCTTCTGTTCTGGATGAACTGAAAGAAGAAGTCCCTGCTGGATTAATTCCTCTGCTTCAGCTCCCGGGACTTGGCGGCAAGAAAATAGCCAAGCTATATAAAGAGCTGGGCGTCGAAAATGCAGCAGACCTTGAGGATGCGTGCCGCAATCAGAAGGTCCGGGGACTGGCAGGCTTCGGGGAAAAATCTGAAGATAAGATACTCGCAGCCCTTGAAAATGCAGGAACCAGACCGGAACGGCTCCCGCTTGCATTCATGCTCCCGATAGCAGAAGGCATAGAAGCAGCCCTGGCTGAAATGAAGGATATCGATAAGTATTCAAGGGCAGGAAGCTTAAGGAGAATGAGGGAAACAATCAAAGACCTCGACTTTATAATAGCTACTGACAATCCTGCTTCTGTGAAAGAACAGTTATTAAGCCTTGCCGGCATTAAAGAAGTAATTGCCGCAGGAGATACAAAGGTTTCCGTTGTCTTTCAGCATTCCTATGATATATCGGCTGATTTCCGATTAGTTGAGCCGCATGAATTTGCCACAACCCTCCATCATTTTACTGGATCAAAGGACCATAATGTCAGAATGCGCCAGCTCGCAAAAGAGCGCGGGGAAAAAATCAGTGAATATGGAGTCGAAAATACAGGAACAGGTGAAATCCTTACATTTAAAAATGAAGAGGATTTTTACGCACATTTTGGGCTTCCATTTCTCCCTCCTGAAATTAGGGAGGATGGGAAGGAAGTAGATGAATACACGCAGGACATGGAGCTCATTTCACTTGAAGATATTAAGGGTGATCTTCATATGCACTCAACCTGGAGTGATGGCGCCTATTCCATAGAGGAAATGATTGAAGCGTGCCGTGCCCGAGGCTATAAATACATGGCTATAACAGATCACTCCCAATACCTGAGAGTGGCGAACGGTTTGACAGCCGAAAGGCTTCGAAGGCAGAAAGAAGAAATAAAGAGGCTTAATGAGCAATTCGATGATTTCACCATCTTATCAGGGGTAGAAATGGATATTCTGCCTGACGGATCGCTCGATTATGACGATGAACTTCTGGAGGAGCTGGACATTGTCATTGCTTCCATCCATTCTTCTTTTTCACAGCCGAAGGAAAAAATCATGGCCCGCTTGAAAACGGCGCTGCAGAATGCCCATGTTGACATTATTGCCCACCCTACGGGAAGATTGATCGGGCGCAGGGAAGGCTATGAAGTAGACATGGAAATGCTCATCGAGCTCGCCAGGGAAACAAATACAGCCCTTGAGCTGAATGCAAATCCGAACCGGCTTGATCTTGCTGCCGAACATATCAGACAAGCTCAGGAAGCCGGTGTGAAGATAGTGATTAATACAGATGCACATAAAATAGACACTTTAAATCACATGGAAATCGGTGTTTCTGCGGCAAAGAAAGGATGGATCAAGAAAGAATCCGTTCTAAATGCCATGGAAACAAAAGATTTGTTCAAATTTCTGAAAGAACGCCAGTAGGAAAATTGGGCATGAAAGGGGAAAGTCCTCATGCAAGAAAGAGTATTGAAGATACTTGAGTTCAATAAAGTGAAGGAACAGCTGCTGGAACATGTTTCTTCGTCCCTGGGAAGAAAAAAGGCCTTAAATATTCTTCCTTCAACTGACTATGAAGAAGTAATCCGCAGGCAGGAAGAAACAGATGAAGCCGTAACAGTGCTTAGAATTAAAGGGAATGTACCGCTTGGCGGCATTTTTGACATCCGTCCTCATGTGAAGCGGGCGGTTATTGGCGGAATGCTTAGTCCCCAGGAACTTAACCAGATATCCAGCACGATTCATGCAAGCAGGCAGATGAAACGGTTCATCGAGGAATTTGCCGAGGAAGAAAGCAGCCTGCCGATCCTATTGGGATATACAGATAAAATTATTGTTCTGGCTGATTTGGAAACATCTATCCGCAATGCGGTCGATGATAATGGGGAAGTTCTTGACAGTGCGAGCGAGACTCTCCGTTCCCTTCGAAATCAGCTCCGTACAAAAGAATCGCGTGTAAGGGAGCGGCTGGAGAGCATGATTCGGTCTACCAGCGCACAAAAAATGCTTTCCGATGCGATTATAACGATCCGAAATGACCGGTTTGTCATACCGGTTAAGCAGGAATACCGGGGCCATTATGGAGGCATAATCCATGACCAAAGTTCTTCCGGCCAGACATTATTCATTGAGCCCGCGTCCATTGTCCAGCTGAACAATGAATTACAGGGCATCAGGGTAAAAGAACAGCAGGAGATTGAACGGATTCTCATAGTGCTGTCAGGACAGACAGCTGAGAATAGCAGTGAACTGGAAACCATTGTAGATGTGCTTGGAGAAGTCGATTTTACGTTTGCGAAAGCCAGATACAGTAAACGCATAAAAGCCTCCAAGCCAAAAGTTAATAATCAAGGGAAAATTTCATTATTCAAAGCCCGGCATCCGCTTATTCCATATGATGAAGTGGTGGCAAATGATATAAAGCTCGGAGATGATTATTCAACAATAGTCATAACGGGACCTAATACCGGCGGTAAGACTGTTACTTTAAAAACAGTAGGGCTTTGCACATTGATGGCACAGGCCGGTCTGCAAATTCCGGCGCTTGATGGTTCTGAAACAGCGGTCTTCGGAAATGTTTATGCTGATATCGGAGATGAACAGTCAATTGAACAAAGCTTAAGTACCTTTTCTTCTCATATGGTTAATATCGTGGATATTCTTAACCAGGTTGATTTCAATAGTCTGGTTTTATTCGATGAGCTTGGTGCAGGCACAGATCCGCAGGAAGGTGCAGCTCTCGCGATTTCCATTCTTGATGAAGTATACAAGCGGGGGGCAAGAGTTATTGCCACAACTCATTACCCTGAACTGAAAGCCTATGGCTATAACAGAGAAGGAGTTATCAATGCCAGTGTAGAATTTGATATTGAAACGCTAAGCCCGACCTATAAGCTGCTGATTGGGGTTCCGGGCCGAAGCAATGCTTTTGAAATATCCAAACGGCTCGGCCTCAATGATCAAGTGATTGAGACAGCACGATCCTATATCGGAACAGATACAAATCAGGTTGAGAATATGATTGCTTCACTGGAGGAAAGCCGCAGACAAGCAGAGGCTGATATGGAAGAAGCCAATGACTTTTTAAAAAGCGCTGAAAAACTCCATAAAGATCTGCAAAAGCAAATGGCTGAATTTTATGAGCAAAAAGATGCTATGCATGAGAAGGCTGCAGAGAAAGCAGGCGATATCGTTGAGAAAGCCAAGGCTGAAGCAGAAGAGATTATCCGTGAATTAAGAAAGATGCGGATGGAGAAACATGCTGAGGTGAAGGAACACGAGCTAATAGAAGCAAAGAAACGCCTGTCCGATGCTGCGCCCCAGATGAGTACAGCCAAAAATAAACTAAAGCCAAAGAATACTAAGCACGTTTTTGAAGCTGGCGATGAGGTTAAAGTTCTGAGTTTTGGGCAAAAAGGGCATCTGCTTGAAAAGGTGTCTGAAAATGAATGGCAGGTTCAGATTGGTATCCTGAAAATGAAAGTTGCCGAAAAAGATCTGGAGTACATTAAAAGCCCAAAACCTGTGGAAACAAAACCAGTGGCAACGGTGAAAGGAAGAGATTTTCACGTCAGCCTTGAGCTTGATTTACGTGGCGAGCGCTATGAAAACGCGCTCTTAAGAGTCGAGAAATATTTAGATGATGCCCTGCTGGCTGGATATCCCCGTGTCTCCATTATTCATGGTAAAGGGACCGGTGCATTGAGGCAGGGTGTGCAGGAATTTCTGAGAAATCACAGATCTGTAAAGAAAATCCGGTTTGGTGAAGCTGGAGAAGGCGGTACAGGGGTTACAATCGTTGAATTCAAATAAGCTTCCCATCCCCTTATGATTATTCAAAGGGGAAGGGGATTTAATACCGGCGGGGAGAATATAAATGAAAGAATTTTGGGAAAATGAGTTTATCCAGACAGCTGCTTATTACAGTGTTGTCATTTTGTGTTTGATCGTTTTTTTAGCCGTTTTTGAATTAGTCACCAAGTACCGCAATTGGGACGAAATAAAAAACGGTAATCTTGCAGTAGCGATGGCGACCGGCGGGAAAATTTTTGGGATCGCCAATATCTTCAGGCACTCCATTATGCATAATGATACCTTGCTGACAATGATTACCTGGGGTGTTTTTGGCTTCTTTCTTTTGTTAATAGGCTATTTCATATTTGAATTTTTAACACCAAAGTTTAGAATAGACGAAGAAATTGAGAATAATAACAAAGCTGTCGGCTTTATTTCCATGGTGCTGTCAATTGGTTTGTCTTATGTCATTGGTGCAGGTTTATTATAAGGAGAGAATTAACATTGGAAAAGTTAGCAAAAGTTCTGCTGGTTCTTAGCGGAGTATTTCTTCTTATTGGGGCCATTTATTTATTTTTCATTGCATAATATTTTTGTGAAATAGGGAAATGAAGAAATCGCCAATTTATATGGCGATTTTTTTTATTTTAATCATTAGAAGAATATTGCAAATAGATTGGACAGCCTATGGAAAAATTTCTTCCTGTGTGCAAGGTCTTATTCTAATTGTCATAGATCCAGCATTATATTATAATAAGAACGAACAGTTAGAATGTTCAAAAAGTTCAGAAGGAGTACATCGCTATTCTGAAACTTTAGCAAGAATGAAGGAGGGACAAAATGGCAGAAGCAAAACCATGGCTTAAGCAATATCCGGAAGAAATCCCCTCAACTTTGTCATATCCAAAACAGCCGGTACAGGATTATTTGAAAAATGCTGCAGAAGAATTTCCGGAAAAAATAGCAATCCACTTTATGGGGAAGGAATTCACATATAAATATATATACGAATGTTCCCTGAAGCTCGCTGCATATTTGCAGAGTCTTGGAATTGAAAAGGGAGACCGGGTAGCGATCATGCTTCCGAATACTCCTCAGTCCGTTATCAGCTATTATGGAATTCTGATGGCTGGCGGGATTGTTGTCCAGACAAATCCGCTGTACATGGAACGGGAATTGGAATACCAAATGAAAGACTCAGGAGCAAAAGCGATCATTACAATGGATATCTTATTTCCCAGAGTGACCAAAGTGATGCCGCATACAGAATTGAAGCATATAATTGTAACGGCAATCAAAGATGCACTTCCATTCCCAAAAAATTTAATATACCCTTTTATCCAGAAAAAACAATATGGAATCGTTGTTAATGTAAAACATGAAGGTCATAATCATTTGCTGACAGAAATATTAAAAAGACCGGCAGAGCCTCTTAGAATCCATGACTTTGATTTTGAAGAAGATTTGGCATTATTGCAGTACACAGGCGGCACGACCGGTTTCCCTAAGGGTGTCATGCTATCTCACAGCAACCTTGTATCCAATACAGCGATGTGCAAGGCCTGGCTTTATAAGTGCAGGCGCGGCGAGGAGACGGTGCTTGGCATACTTCCATTCTTTCACGTGTATGGAATGACAACAGTCATGATTTTATCTGTAATGGATGCGCATAAAATGGTCCTCCTTCCAAAGTTTGATCCTGAAACTACCCTGAAAACCATTCATAAACAAAGGCCAACCTTATTTCCTGGAGCACCTACTATTTACATTGGGTTATTGAACCATCCGGATATAAAAAAATATGATCTGTCTTCTATAGACTCCTGCATTAGCGGATCTGCTGCCCTGCCAGTTGAAGTCCAGCAGAAATTTGAAGAAATAACAGGAGGCAAGCTTGTAGAGGGCTACGGTCTGACTGAATCATCACCTGTTACTCATGCGAACTTCTTATGGGACCGCCCCCGTGTCAAAGGCAGTATAGGTGTCCCATGGCCTGATACAGATGCAGCAATTTTCTCACTGGAGACAGGAGAAGCACTTCCGGCAGGAGAAGTTGGCGAAATTGCGGTTAAAGGGCCTCAGGTAATGAAAGGCTATTGGAAACGCTCCGAAGAAACGGAGCAAACCTTAAGAGATGGCTGGCTGCTCACAGGTGACCTGGGCTACATGGATGAGAAGGGATATTTCTATGTAGTGGACAGGAAAAAGGATATGATTATTGCAGGAGGATTCAATATTTACCCGCGTGAAATAGAAGAAGTGCTATATGAGCATCCAGCAGTACAGGAAGTGGTTGCTGCCGGAATACCGGATCCGTATCGCGGAGAAACAGTAAAAGCTTATATTGTGCTGAAGGAGGGAAAAGAGGCAACGGAAGATGAACTGGATCAGTTTGCAAGAAAGCATCTGGCAGCCTATAAGGTTCCACGGCTATATGAATTCCGCAGAGAGCTTCCTAAGACAGCAGTTGGAAAAATACTGAGAAGGGCGTTAGTGGATGAAGAAAAGAAGAAATTTAAAGAAGAAGAGGAAAAGCGGGCTTAGCTACAGAGACCGATTTTCAATCGGCTCTTTATTTTTGAATCAATAAGCTTGTCCAGATATAAAGGAAATGTAATAATAAAATATATTTACAGGGAAATTCTTGACACAAATGAATTGTCCTACTATTATAAAAATATGAATGACGATTCATTCATTTTAGTTTAAAAATAATAAACCCAGTGGATTGGCTGATCCCGGCAGCAGGATAGGAATTTCCCCGCACTGCTGCCCGATAGAAATCAATGCCCCGTTTATTCTGAAAGGAGGGAGCCACATGAAAAAAACAAAGCCTAAATACCGGCAAATTATTGATGCGGCTGTAGTCGTGATCGCTGAAAATGGCTATCACCAGGCTCAGGTATCAAAGATTGCCAAACAGGCTGGTGTCGCTGACGGCACGATCTACTTATATTTTAAAAACAAAGAAGATATATTAATATCCCTCTTTCAGGATAAAATGGGCTACTTTGTTGAGAAAATTGAGGAAAAAATTGCAGGAAAAGAGAAAGCTGCAGAGAAACTATTAATGATGGTAGAATCGCACTTTAAAATGCTCTCGGAAGACAAGCACCTGGCAATTGTAACCCAGCTCGAGTTGAGGCAGTCCAATAAAGACCTGCGCCACAAAATTAATGAGGTGCTCAAAGGCTACCTCACTTTAGTGGAAAGGATTCTTGATGACGGCAGGGAGAACGGTGAGTTTTCAGCAGATCTGGATATCAGGCTGGCGCGTCAGATGATTTTTGGCACCATAGACGAAACCGTGACCACATGGGTAATGAATGAGCAGAAATATGATCTTACGGCATTGGCAGGACCTGTCCATAAACTTTTAATCAGCGGGTGCGGAAAACCTTGAAAATGATAAAGTGCTCAATAATATTGTAGGAGGGATACGATGGAATACCTGAAATGGTCCCATAACGACTTCGTAGCGACGATTACAATTGAACGTCCGCCTGCGAATGCTCTTTCATCAGGTGTATTAAAAGAGCTTTCAGCTGTCCTGGATGAAGTTGAAGATAATAGTGACGTTAGAGTTATTTTAATTCACGGAGAAGGCAGATTCTTTTCAGCAGGAGCTGATATAAAAGAATTTACTACTATTGAAAGCGGGGAGGATTTTTCAAGCTTAGCGACCTATGGACAGAATCTCTTTGAGAGGATGGAAAAGTTCCCTAAGCCAATTATTGCAGCCATTCATGGTGCAGCACTTGGCGGCGGCCTGGAGCTTGCGATGGGCTGTCACTTCCGTCTTGTAGCTGATAACGCAAAGCTCGGTCTTCCGGAGCTTCAGCTTGGATTAATTCCCGGTTTTGCCGGAACTCAGCGGCTTCCCCGCTATGTAGGTACTGCTCGTGCAGCTGAAATGCTGTTCACAAGCGACCCGATCACCGGGCTTGAAGCAGTTCAATACGGTTTGGCTAACCATGCCTTTCCTGAGGAGCAGCTTTTGGAAAATGCCTATAATATGGCAAAGAAAATTGCCAAGAAGAGCCCAGGCTCCATCAAGGCGGCTATTGAGCTATTAAACTTCGGAAAAACCGGACAATTCTACGAAGGTGTAGTGAAAGAAGCGGAATTGTTTGGAGAAGTGTTTGTATCTGAAGATGGCAAGGAAGGCATATCTGCATTTATTAATAAGCGGGAGCCAAACTTCACCGGAAAATAGCAGTTAAAAGAATTGAGCTGAAAGATTACATTCATCTTAATAATCTATTATAATAGACATGTAAGCGGTTAATTTAATCTTCAGAAGATTCATTGGTTAAGTTATGGTCAGTGAGCGAGCGCCCGCTCAATTTTAAAATAAGCGGGCACTTCGAAGCAGATGAACCTTTCTGTACGCATTAAATATTTTCAATCTTTAGAAGTGAAGAAATGTTTTAATTAATGGCTTTGTTATAGGACAATGCTTAATTACTAGGAGGGAAATCATGAACATCTACGTATTAATGAAGAGAACATTTGATACTGAAGAAAAAATTACAATCTCCGGCGGCAAAATCAATGAGGATGGCGCTGAATTTATCATTAATCCTTATGATGAATATGCAATTGAAGAAGCAATCCAGGTTCGCGATGCGAATGGCGGAGAAGTAACAGTTGTTTCTGTGGGAACAGAAGAAGCTGAAAAGCAGCTTCGTACCGCTCTTGCGATGGGTGCTGATAAAGCTGTTTTAATAAATACAAAAGATGACGTTGAGAATGGGGATCAGTTCACGACGGCAAAAATCTTATCTGAATTCCTGAAAGACAAAGATGCTGACTTAATCATTGCTGGGAATGTAGCAATTGATGGGGGTTCCGGACAGGTTGGACCGCGTGTAGCAGAGATTTTAGGAATTTCTTATGTAACAACTATCACTAAACTTGATATTAATGGCAGTTCTGCCACAGTAGTACGTGATGTTGAAGGGGATTCAGAAGTAATTGAGGCATCTCTTCCATTATTGGTCACTGCCCAGCAGGGTCTGAATGAGCCTCGCTATCCATCCTTGCCAGGAATTATGAAGGCGAAAAAGAAGCCTCTTGATGAGCTTGAGCTTGACGATCTTGATCTTGATGAGGACGATGTTGAAGCTAAGACAAAGACAATTGAAATCTATATGCCGCCTAAAAAAGAAGCAGGTAAAGTTCTTGAAGGCGAATTGGAAAATCAAGTTAAGGAACTGGTGAAGCTTCTTCATACTGAAGCTAAAGTTGTCTGATCATCAATAACTGATTAATAATAACGCAGGGGGTAAAACATATGGCTAGAAAAGTATTAGTGTTAGGTGAAGTCCGTGACGGTTCATTGCGTAATGTATCCTTCGAAGCTGTTGCAGCCGGTAAGACTGCATCAGAAGGCGGAGAAGTTGTAGGAGTTTTAATTGGTGATTCTGTAAGCGCTTTAGCGAGTGGGATGATTCATTATGGTGCTGACCGTGTTGTAACTGTTGAAGATGAGAAGCTGAAGCAGTATACGCCTGATGGTTTTTCACAGGCTTTAATGGCTGTGATTGATTCCGAAAGTCCGGATGGTCTTATTTTTGGACATACAGCAATGGGGAAAGATCTTGCTCCTAAAATTGCTGCCAAGCTAGAGTCTGGTTTAATCTCTGACGTAACAAGCCTTGAAGAAGCAGGCGGCAATCTGGTCTTCACACGCCCGATTTATTCAGGCAAAGCTTTTGAAAAGAAGATTGTGACAGATGGTCTCCTTTTTGCCACAATCCGTCCAAATAACATAGCTCCTTTGGAAAAGGATGAATCAAGATCAGGAGAGGTTGCTTCTGTTGCTGCAGAGATCAAGGATCTTCGCACAATCATTAAGGAAGTTGTCCGCAAAGCGAGTGAAGGCGTTGACTTATCCGAAGCTAAGGTTATTATTGCCGGCGGCCGCGGTGTTAAGAGCGAGGAAGGCTTTGAGCCATTAAAAGAGCTTGCTTCTGTTTTAAACGGAGCGGTAGGGGCATCACGCGGAGCCTGTGATGCTGATTATTGCGATTACTCACTGCAAATTGGACAGACGGGTAAGGTTGTAACACCAGATCTGTATATTGCATGCGGTATCTCCGGAGCTATTCAGCACTTAGCGGGGATGTCCAACTCCAAAGTAATCGTAGCGATTAACAAAGATCCGGAAGCCAATATCTTTAAAGTAGCTGATTACGGTATTGTCGGAGACCTGTTTGAGGTTGTTCCTCTGTTAACAGAAGAGTTCAAAAAGCTTAAAGTAAACGCATAAAGTACAAATGGGCGGCAGATGGCCGCCCATTATACATAAAGTCCATAAGAAAGAAGAGAATAATTTGCTTTACATAGGGTAAATTACGATCGAGCAGATTGTTCGCATCATAGAATAAACGATGATATACTGTCGTTAGTATTTGAGTTAAATTTTAGGAGGCATATCAAATGGCTATTACACACGCGACTGACCAAAATTTCACTGCTGAAACTGGTTCGGGATTAGTATTGGCAGATTTCTGGGCTCCATGGTGCGGCCCTTGTAAAATGATCGCTCCTGTATTAGAAGAACTTGATTCTGAAATGGGCGATAAAGTCAAAATTGTAAAAATCGATGTTGACGAAAACCAGGAAACAGCCGGCAAGTTTGGCGTAATGAGCATCCCAACTTTGATCGTACTAAAAGACGGTGAAGTGGTGGATAAAGCGGTTGGCTTCCAGCCGAAAGAAGCTCTTGCTGAATTACTTTCAAAACATGCTTAATCTAAAAGAAATTTCCCGGTGTCCCATGCGGACATCGGGATTTTTTTATCGCAGTCTAACGGGCAGTAAGACCCCCGCTTCAAGACTCAGAGGAAACAAAGGAGGATAAGCGGGGATCAAACTGCCCGATCTAGCTGCGGCTCCTAGGGGCTCGAGGTCATAAGCCAATCAGCTGATGGGAAGAAAAGCACTCCCCACCATCTGCTCGTCTTATGCTTGTCACCCCAAGGCAAGTCGCCTCGCTTTATAATGTAAAGGCCCGATTGGTGAGATACAGTGAAACTTGCCGACGCGCAGGCAGAGGCTTAGTTGAACCAATCGGGTTCGTAGTGTCGATTGATCGAAGCGCTAGCGGAGATCTTAGCGACACTAGAACGCGACTAACAATCAGTGGGGGGATAAGGAAAACCCCCACTGATTGAAGGTTCACTTTATCATGTGTGTTTAGCGGTTATGCTGCAGGTTTACCAGCTGATATAATAAGATGGGGATGCCGTGCTTTTATCATGCAGACTAATCTTCATGGCGAGCTTGCATACCAGGTGATTATGAAAATTCAAAATAAATGTTAGATAAAATCTTTCTAAAAAAGCCTTACAATAAGAAAATTTTTAATCGGGGAGGTGGAGTGCCATGAATGAAACGATAAAAAATAAACTGATGCTGCTGCCTGCACAGCCAGGCTGCTATTTAATGAAAGACAGGCAGGGGACCATTATCTATGTGGGGAAAGCCAAAATTCTCAGAAACCGGGTCAGATCCTATTTTACAGGCTCACATGACGGAAAAACATTAAGACTTGTTAATGAGATTGTGGACTTTGAGTATATTGTCACATCTTCAGATATGGAAGCATTGATTCTTGAGATGAATCTGATCAAGAAATATGATCCCAAATATAATGTAATGCTGAAGGACGATAAAAGCTACCCTTTTATCAAATTGACGGCCGAACGCCATCCCCGTCTGATTACAACCAGAAAAGTAAAAAAAGACAGGGGAAAATACTTTGGCCCTTATCCCAATGTGCAGGCTGCCAATGAAACAAAAAAGCTGCTCGACCGTATTTACCCTCTTCGCAAATGTTCAACACTTCCGGACAGAGTTTGCCTTTATTATCACTTAGGACAATGTCTTGCACCATGCGTAAAGGAAGTAAGTGCAGATCAATATAAGCAAATGACAGATGAAATTGCGAAATTTTTAAATGGCGGATACAAAGAGATTAAAAAAGACCTTACAGCAAAAATGACAGCCGCTGCTGAAGATTTGGATTTTGAACGAGCAACAGAGCTGAGAGATAAAATTGCCCATATAGATGCAACGATGGAAAAGCAAAAAATGACGATGACAGATTTTACAGATCGGGATGTATTTGGCTATGCGGTTGATAAAGGGTGGATGTGTGTCCAGGTCTTCTTCATCAGGCAGGGCAAGCTGATCGAACGGGATGTATCAATGTTCCCGATTTATAATGAGCCGGAAGAAGAAATTTTAACGTTCCTCGGCCAGTTTTATACTAAAGCAAATCACTTTAAACCCCGTGAAATATTGGCACCCGATTCCGTTGATGCTGTCATGGCAGAACAGCTTCTTGATGTGAAAGTGCTAAAGCCGCAGCGCGGGCAAAAAAAGGACCTGGTGAAGCTTGCCCATAAAAATGCAAAAATTGCTCTCCAGGAGAAGTTTTCTTTAATAGAGCGTGATGAAGAACGGACTATTAAAGCTGTTGAAAATCTGGGTGATCAGCTTGGGATTTATACCCCTCACCGGATTGAAGCATTTGATAATTCAAATATCCAGGGGTCGGATCCCGTTTCTGCCATGATCGTCTTCATTGATGGCAAACCGGAGAAAAGAGAGTACCGAAAATATAAAATAAAGTCCGTCAAAGGTCCTGATGATTATGAATCCATGAGAGAAGTCGTCCGCCGCAGATATACAAGAGTACTGAAAGAAGAACTGCCGCTTCCGGACTTAATCTTGATTGATGGAGGTAAAGGGCATGTTGAGGCTGTAAGGGATGTGCTCGAAAATGAGCTCGGTCTGGATATCCCGATTTCAGGCCTGGTGAAGGATGAGAAGCACAGAACTTCACAGCTTTTATATGGTAATCCGCTTCAAATTATTCCTCTTGCAAGGAACAGCCAGGAATTCTACCTGCTGCAGAGAATTCAGGATGAAGTTCATCGCTTTGCGATTACTTTTCACCGCCAGCTTCGCGGAAAAAGTGCCTTTCAGTCTATTCTGGATGAAATTCCGGGCATAGGCGAAAAGCGAAAGAAACAGCTGCTGAAGGCCTTTGGATCTGTAAAGAAAATGAAAGAGGCATCAATTGAGGAGTATAGAAAAATAGGCATTCCTGCTAATGTTGCTGAGGAGTTAAAGCAGAGGTTTGAGGAACAAAATGGAAACTCTGAGTCTTAAATGGATATAGACATAAAAAGTCAGACATGTTATACTAACTGAAACTTTATATCAATATCACTTTATAGCGATAAAGCACATGTCCATATGTTTAAACAGAACTATTGGACATAATCGTTAAGTGAAGGTAGAGGTGCGAACTTCATCAGTAAAAGCTTGGAGAAGAATGAGCTTCCATGAAAAGCTTTGAAAGGGGATGTTCGCCGAAGTGGAGAAAATCTCATCATTTTTTCTGCTGGTTTTGCATTGAATAAATGCAGGATTGTCAGGACATTGCCGTCCTGGAGAGCTATCTCACTGTGTTTGCTCACTTATACATTTTGGCTGCACAGCAATGGGATAGTTAAACTATTCCATTGCTTTTTTTATTGCCCAAAAGGGGTATTTTAGATTTAAGGCCATTGTCAAATACAGCCGAGTGGACTGTCTTGCTTCACTTACATAGGACGGCAATTCATAAAATTACGAGTTCTTTAGAAAGAAGGGAAAGCTGTGGGAATCATAGTGCAGAAATTCGGAGGCACCTCCGTGGGGACTGTAGACAGAATACAAAATGTCGCTAATCGGGTAATTGAGGAAAAAAACCGTGGAAACGATGTTGTTGTGGTTGTTTCGGCAATGGGCAAAACGACTGATCAGCTGGTTGGCATGGCAAGGGAGATTTCCCCATCACCAGATAAAAGGGAAATGGATATGCTGCTTACAACCGGCGAACAGGTGACCATCTCTTTATTAGCTATGGCATTAAATGCGAAAGGACATCCCGCCGTTTCTTTTACAGGGTGGCAGGCAGGTATTAAAACAGAAGCAGTCCATGGTAATGCGAGGATAGTAAATATTGATCCAGCCACCATTCAGGGGGAATTAAGTCAGGGGAAAATTGTGATTGCAGCAGGCTTTCAGGGGATGACAGAAGATGGTTCAATTACCACACTTGGACGCGGCGGATCTGATACAACTGCTGTTGCACTGGCTGCAGCACTTAAAGCTGATAAATGTGATATTTATACGGATGTTACAGGTGTGTTTACAACCGATCCCCGCTTTATAAAGAATGCCAGAAAGTTACATTCTGTGTCCTATGATGAAATGCTTGAGCTGGCCAATTTGGGGGCTGGAGTGCTCCATCCAAGAGCAGTTGAATTCGCTAAAAACTATGGTCTTCCGCTTGAAGTGCGTTCAAGCCTTGAAAAGGAAGCCGGAACAATCATTGAGGAGGAAGTAAAAATGGAACAAAATTTAGTGGTGCGCGGTGTGGCTTTTGAAGATGACATAACAAGAGTAACAATCATTGGTCTTCCTAATTCACTGACTGGTCTGTCTACTATTTTCTCGGCGCTCGCCAAAAACCACATTAATGTCGATATCATTATTCAGAGCATGACAGAAGCCCAGACAACTAACCTGTCCTTCTCAATTAAGAATGAAGATCTGACGGATACAGTGAAAGTTCTGGAAAAGCATAGAGATCAATTAAATTATGACCGCATTGAGTGGGAATCAGGGCTTGCAAAGGTTTCAATTGTCGGCTCAGGCATGATTTCAAATCCGGGTGTGGCTGCAGAAATGTTCGAAGTGCTTTCAGCGAATGAAATTCAGGTGAAAATGGTAAGCACGTCAGAAATTAAAGTATCAGCGGTTGTGGAAAACAGTAAAATGATCGATGCTGTTGATGCTTTACACGAGGCATTCAAGCTGTCTGTTTCCGCGGTTAAGGCTTAATTCCGAAGCTATAAACAATAAGCTATCAGAAATTGATAGCTTATTGTTTGTAAATTAGATGTTACTCAGCAGGGTCCTTTTTATCCCACTTCACAGTAATAAGGATTTTGCCGGTTTTCTTGCGGGGATGTTCGAAAGCCTCACAAATAACTTCTTTTTGAAATTCAATCTGCTGGGCTATAAAACCAGCCTCGAGCTGAAATGTGCAGTTATTGTTTTTTTGCAAGCGGCCAGCAATCAGCGGGCTTGATAATATCATTTCAAGCTCATGTTTAGATTCGTTTGCGATCGAAAGGCTGCCCCAGCCGGCATTTATAAAAAATTCGGCAATCTGTCCGGCTGTTTCCAGAGGATACATGCGTGCAAGCCTTTTGCCGGCCCAATATAAAATTTCGGGTGCTTCATTTCCTAAAAGGTCATGCAAAAGAACTTCCCGGATCAGTTCATAGCCAAATACCGGTACTGACTGTATGTGATCTTCATTAGATTTCGCAGATGCTAATTCGCTCAATAGTCTCCCCTCTTTCTATGATTCTATTATATACAATATGCTTGGGGAGTTAATATCAATTCGGGAAAAAATAGAACGATTTGCATAGAAATAATTACTATTTCAGTATATTGGAGACCGGTAATTAGGTCATATTGAACCGCAGAATAATATATATTTTTAACCGGTAAATATTTTTTAAAAATTTTATTAATATGGAACATTTTATGTATCCGTTTTCTTGACGCTCTATTATCTTGGGAGTAAAATGGACATGTCACATAATTGTAAGAAAATGAATAACATTTTCGAGATGATGTCCTGAGCGGGGGCTCAGCATCGTTTTTTTAAAATCAGGGGGGGAAAGTTTATGGCAGGTAATCGTGAGTTTTTTAATCGCAGATTGCATTCATTGCTTGGCGTAATACCAGTTGGATTGTTTTTGGTGCAGCACCTTGTAGTGAACCATTTTGCAACAGGGGGAGAGGAATCTTTTAATAATGCAGCGCATTTTATGGAAAGTCTTCCATTTAGAATATTCCTTGAAACATTTGTAATCTATTTACCTTTGCTGTTCCACGCAATCTATGGCCTTTATATTGCTTTTACTGCGAAAAATAACACAACCAGATATGGATATTTCCGCAACTGGATGTTTATGCTTCAGCGTGTTTCAGGTGTTATTACGCTGGTTTTTGTTGCATGGCATGTATGGGAAACACGCGTACAGGCTGCCTTTGGAGCAGAAGTTAACTTTCAGATGATGGAGAACATCCTGTCGAATCCATTTATGTTCTGGTTCTATATTATTGGAGTCATTTCTGCAATTTTCCACTTTGCTAACGGGCTTTGGTCATTCCTTGTCAGCTGGGGACTTACAGTATCTCCTCGTTCACAGGTTATTTCCACTTACGTAACAATCGGAATTTTCATTGCACTATCTATTGTTGGCGTACGTGCTCTGACAGCATTTATTTAATAGACATGAGAGATTATTAGACTTGATCGGATAAAAAGGGAATTGGGCAGCTGCCCGGCTCCGCATTATTGAAAGCGCATAGGTAAAATCAGCACTTTTGGCAGAATAAACGCCATCGGAAGGCCTCAAGGAGACCGGTAAGCGGGTGCTGGCGCTTTTCTTACAAGTATTAAGGGAGTGAGTCACGATGGGTAAAGGAAAAGTTATAGTTGTCGGCGGCGGACTAGCCGGTTTGATGGCGACAATTAAAGTAGCAGAATCTGGGACTCCGGTTGAATTATTTTCTCTGGTACCGGTTAAACGTTCTCACTCTGTTTGTGCCCAGGGCGGCATCAACGGAGCGGTAAATACAAAAGGGGAAGGCGATTCTCCTTGGATTCATTTTGACGATACAATTTATGGCGGGGACTTCCTCGCAAACCAGCCGCCTGTAAAAGCAATGGCAGAGGCTGCACCTGGCATCATTCATTTATTTGACCGTATGGGTGTTATGTTTAACCGTACACCTGAAGGTCTGCTGGACTTCCGCCGCTTCGGTGGAACACAGCATCACCGTACTGCGTTTGCCGGTGCTACAACTGGGCAGCAGCTGCTTTATGCAATGGACGAGCAGGTCCGCCGCCATGAAGTGTCAGGATTAGTGACAAAGTATGAGGGATGGGAATTTCTTGGGGTTGTCATCGATGATGACGGAGCTTGTAAGGGTGTCGTTGCCCAGAACCTGACTACTATGGAAATTAAGTCTTTTGCTGCAGATGCAGTTATTATGGCATCCGGCGGACCGGGAATTATTTTCGGAAAATCCACTAACTCTGTCATAAACACAGGCTCAGCAGCTTCCATCGTTTATCAGCAGGGCGCTTATTACGCAAATGGGGAATTTATTCAGATTCATCCAACCGCCATCCCTGGAGATGATAAGCTTCGCCTAATGAGTGAATCTGCACGCGGTGAAGGCGGACGAGTATGGACATATAAAGATGGTAAACCATGGTACTTCCTTGAGGAGAAATATCCGGCTTACGGAAACCTGGTGCCTCGTGATATTGCAACGCGTGAAATTTTTGACGTTTGTGTTAACCAGAAGCTCGGCATTAATGGGGAGAACATGGTATATCTTGATCTTTCCCATAAAGATCCTAAAGAGCTTGATATTAAGCTTGGCGGAATCATTGAAATCTATGAGAAATTCCAGGGTGAAGACCCTCGTAAAGTGCCAATGAAAATCTTCCCTGCTGTCCACTATTCAATGGGCGGATTATGGGTTGACTATGATCAGATGACAAATATTCCAGGCTTGTTTGCAGCTGGTGAATGTGATTATTCACAGCATGGTGCCAACCGTCTTGGTGCCAACTCACTGCTATCAGCCATTTATGGCGGTATGGTAGCAGGCCCGAATGCAGTCAAGTATATCAGCGGATTAGATAAGAGTGCTGAAGATCTGCCATCATCACTATTTGACCGCCATGTAAAACAGGAAGAAGAAAAATGGAATAATATCATGTCTCTTGATGGCACAGAGAATGCATATGTCCTTCATAAAGAGCTTGGTGAGTGGATGACAGACAATGTAACGGTTGTCCGCCATAATGACAGGCTGTTGAAAACAGATGAAAAAATTGTTGAACTTATGGAGCGCTATAAAAACATTAATATTAATGATACTGCGAAGTGGAGCAATCAGGGTGCAAGCTTTACGCGCCAGCTGCAGAATATGCTTCAATTGGCACGTGTTATTACAATTGGTGCCTATAACCGTAATGAAAGCCGCGGAGCACATTATAAGCCTGATTTCCCTGAACGTAATGATGAGGAATTCATGAAAACAACAATGGCGAAGTTTGTGGATGCAAATTCCGCTCCGGCATTCCATTACGAAGAAATTGATGTAAGCTTAATTCCACCGCGTAAGCGTGACTATTCCAAAAAGAAAGGGGAGAACTAAACCATGCAGGAAACAAAAACTAAAACAGTCCGTTTTGTAATCAGCCGCCAGGATACTCCTGATTCAGCCCCTTATCAGGAAGAGTTTGAAATTGATTACCGTCCGAACATGAACGTTATTTCAGCCCTTATGGAGATTCGCCGTAATCCGGTTAACGTCAAGGGTGAAGATACTACTCCAATCGCATGGGATATGAACTGCCTTGAAGAAGTCTGCGGTGCTTGTTCAATGATTATAAATGGAAAGCCCCGCCAATCATGTACGGCACTTGTAGATCAGCTGGAACAGCCAATCCGTCTTGAGCCGATGCGCACGTTCCCGGTAGTCCGTGACCTGCAAGTCGACAGAAGCCGTATGTTTGATTCCCTGAAAAAGGTTAAAGCATGGATTCCAATCGATGGCACGTATGATTTGGGACCTGGACCGCGTATGCCTGAGAGAAAGCGCCAATGGGCATATGAGCTTTCAAAGTGCATGACATGCGGTGTTTGCCTGGAAGCATGCCCGAATGTTAACAGCAAATCTGACTTTATCGGACCTGCTCCTTTATCACAGGTTCGCTTGTTCAATGCTCACCCAACTGGTGAAATGAATAAAGCTGAACGTCTGGAGCAAATCATGGGTGATGGCGGACTTGCCAATTGCGGAAACTCTCAAAACTGCGTCCAGTCATGCCCGAAAGGCATTCCTTTAACAACATCCATTGCGGCACTAAACCGCGATACAACATTCCAGTCTTTCAAAAACTTCTTTGGGAGCGACCAAATCTAAGTATGATAAAACCCCTTTCCTTTTGGAGAGGGGTTTTATCATACTCGTATAATTTGTTTTTTAAACAGCAATTAAATTTAACCACTGAGCTGATTGGAGTGGAAGGTGGGAGATCCTCGAAAATGCATCCGCATTTTCTTCGTGCGGTGTGGATTCAAGGAAGCTTATTCAACGTCCTACGGGAGTAGCGTACCAAGGGAGACCCCGCAGACGCGGAGCGGTGAGGAGGCTCCCGGCAGCCCCGTGGAAAGCGAGTGCCTGCAATGGAAATTAACGGGTTGGGTTAATTTTCCATAATCAGATTAGAGGCATAATCTTTTATTTAACACATGGTGGGAGGTTTTCAAATAATTCAAAAAACACTATAATGAAATACAACAGAGTGAATGCTCATTCATAAAAAATTGGGAGGGACCAGCATGAAAAAATTGAGCTACATAGACGATTTTAAAAAATGGGAAGAAGAATTCATTTTCTTTCATCCAGTAAAAGTCAGATTTTCTGAAACTGATATGTTTGGACATTTGAACAATACCATTCCATTTACATACTATGAAGAAGCAAGGATAGAATTTTTCAAAAGCAAGGGCTTTATGCAGGACTGGGTAAAGCATGATAGTGAAACCATACCAGTCGTAGCAGACCTCCAATGCGATTTTATCAGCCAGGTTTTCTTTGATGAAGAGATACAAATATACGTAAAAGCTGCTTCAATAGGGAATTCTTCTGTGGATCTTCATTATATGGGCAGGAAATCAGATGGTTCAGTTTGCTTCACCGGCAGGGGGACGATGGTGCAGATATCAAAGGTGACGGGCAAGGGTGTGCCTTGGACCGAAAATATGAAAAAAATGCTAAAAAGCGGGGTTAAAGTCCGAGCCTAGCGGCACAATGGCACATTTCCTGAAAATAACTTTCTCCTTTCACTAAATATAGTCACTTCGGCTGTTTTGCTGACATATGATATGGTGACTAAATATATACCCATCCCGCGGTTCATAGCTGGCGAAAGGCAAGGAGGGTTACAATACTTGAAGGAGAATGAATATACTCACAAGCCGTTACTCACCAAACGAGAAAGAGAAGTATTCGAATTGTTAGTACAAGATAAAACAACAAGGGAAATCGCTGGTGAATTGTTTATAAGTGAAAAAACGGTTCGGAACCACATTTCTAATGTAATGTAGTTTGAAATACAAACTGAATAAACATACCAGAACCGCCATTCGGCGGTTTCTTTGTTGTGTTATTATTTTCTCAACCTCGAACCAATCGATGGAGTTTATCTTTTAGGTGGACCATAATTCCCGTCTTAATAAGGGACATTTCTAATAACGAATAAGCTGCACTTCGACAAAAAAACAGAATTTCTTTATATGTTATTTGTTAAGTACACACGTCCTATGTATTTTGACGAGGGTTAACTTGTTCGCCTTCTTATTATCCTTCTAGTAAAGCGAATGAAAATACGGTACTATAGTATTAAGTTATGGAAATTTTTTCATTAAACAAACTTTTGTAGATGTTTTTGCAAGCTGGAGGAGAAGTATGATTCAAACACGGTATGGAACGTACAACGGTGACAGTTGGGAAGAACATTGTCAATTACTGCTTAAAACTAAATATGGTACGGATGGCTATCAAGAAATGACGGCTCATACAAGTGGCGACCTTGGGATTGAAGGTTATACGCGTACAGGAATTGTCTTTCAATGTTATTGTCCAGACGAGGAATATGATGCGAAAAAGTTATATGAAGCACAAAGGGATAAAGTTACAAAGGATTTAGGTAAACTAAAAAGATCCAAAAAGCAATTAATGGATTTTTTTGGATCTGTTAAAATAAAGAAATGGATTTTCTTAACTCCAATTATTTTAAATAAGGATATTGTTTCCCACTGTCAAACGAAAGCACAGGAATATAAGGGCATGAAAGACATGCAAGATATACTTGATCCAGAATTTGATGTGTTGGTTCATGATGAGGGATATTATGCTGAAGAAATCTTGCTCGTAAAACGCATATTAGAAAGAAAGGTTGAAATGGATATCGTTTCACCTGATAAACGAGAAATAATTGATTGGAAAAACTGTGAATCTGAATCTATAGAAATTTTAAATAGAAAAATTGGTTACTTGTTTGAAAATATTCAAGATCAGCAAACAAAAGATAATAAAACAAATAGATATGTTGATTTAATGGTGAGAAATTATTTAAAAGGACAAAAGGTTCTATCAAGAATGCAAGATACGTATGGATTACTGTACGAGAAGCAAGTCAGAATAAAAAGTTCAATAGCAGAACATTTGGAGGATGAAGTTTTGATTACTGACTTACCTCCAAAACAGTTACTTGATCAAACATTAAGTAAATATAAGGATGCCTTGAAAAGTGAAAAATTCCATGAAATATTTGAGTTTTCCATATATGAGGACTTATGCAAGGAAGCAATATCCGAATGGCTGATAAATTGCCCGTTGGATTTTGGAGGGTAAAATAAAATGGATTTACCACTAGAAAATATACACACGATTAATTTTAAAAGGAAAAAAGTGCCGCTGTCACCAGAATTACGACCATTGTATAAAATTTCGTTAATAATACTTATACTTTACCTTTCATCGAATAAGCAAACGGCATCGTTACTAAAATTACAATTATTTAATTGGGCTTTAAAAAATCCAAAACGTTTCAATAGATTAGATGATATAAAAAAGGGCGGGGACTTCCCTATTATAAGATTTGATCCATCGTTAAACCGAGCATTAAATTTTGCAGTTGCAGAACAACAACTCGAATTCAATGAAAAAAATGGAAAATTCATCTTAACTAATAAAGGTGTAAAATTTGCGGAATCCATTATGGAGCATAATGACGTGTTAGTAGAAGAAAAAGATTTATTAGAGGGTATTAAAAAAGGTATTAGCGATGCTTATGTTATGAAAGTTTTTAAAGAGAGGTATAAAGCCTAATGTCACGTTTAAAAGTGAATGTAGTTAAAATTTCAATTGAAACGGAAGAGGGGTTATTTGGAACAGAAATTCATCTTAAAGAAGGATTAAATGTCCTTAGTGCCAATAATACCAAAGGAAAAAGTTCATGTCTTAATTCGATTTTATATGGATTAGGTATTGAAGAACTATTGGGCGGTACCAATACAAAATCCATGAAACCTGTTTTAAAAGATGTCCTGAAACATCAAGGCAAAACTTTAGTGGTATTAGAGTCAAAGGTTCAGCTTGAAATTTCAAATCAGAATGGTAAGGCCATTACATTAACTAGATGGATTAAGTCAACATCAAAGGATCCCCGATTAATAAAAGTAGATGATGGTCCATCACTATCAGAAGATAAACCTTTTAACTCAAAAGATTATTACGTCCATATGAAAGGGTCGGCAACGGAAGAATCAGGGTTTCATGCTTATTTGGCTGAATTTATTGGATGGGAATTACCTAAGGTTCCTACTTTCGATGGTAATGATCGATTATTATATATCCAATCGTTATGTCCATTGTTTTACATTGAGCAAATAAAAGGGTGGAATAGTTTTTATGCCCCTCTTCCGTCTAATTATGGAATTAGGGATTTATCAAAACGTGCAACTGAGTTTTTATTGGATTTAGATGTGATGAAAAATACTAAAGAGAAAGATGAACTCAAAATTTTAAAATCCATTATTTCTTCTTCATGGCTATCCAGTGTAAGATCGATCAGAGAAGTTGCATCTGATATAAATGGTGTTGTATCCGATCTTCCAGAAAAACCAACCTTATTAATCGACTTCAACATTCATCTATTCAATGAAAAAGAAGAGTTGATTGAAATTGACGAGAAAATAATTGCTTTAGAGAACAGTTTGTCCAAACAAAGTAATTATGTAAGAACAATATCAGAAATTGAAGATGAAAATGAACATAAAATTAATGAAATAGAAACTCTTGTAATGACCCAACAAGATAGTGTTAATTCCCTTAGAAGAGAGATTCAACTAGAATCATCAAATCAAGTTGCTATGCGTGAAAATCTGATGGTATTAGAAGATGATCTAAAAAAAAATCAGGAAGCTCAAAAGTTGTACTCTCTTGGTGCCGCATTTAACTCTGAGTTGTCAAAGGGAATGTGTCCAACTTGCCATCAAGATATTGAGGATACTTTATTGCCGCAGGAAATAACAGTTCGACCATTAGATCTTGCAGAAAATATAAGGTACATAAAAGAGCAAATTAATGCAATCAAGTTTGGGTTATCACAATCAGAATTCATAATAAATAATAAGAAGGCTCAGTTGTCATCAATAGAGGAACATTTGATGCAATCACGCAGGACACTCCGATTAGTTAAGAGCGAATTACGGGAGGATCCAAGGCTCCAAACGAAACAGGATATCGAAAAAATTGTTGATACAAAAATTCAAATTCAAAAATTAAGAGAAGCCAATAATAAATTAGAAAAGCTCAAGAATGACATAAATTCTTTGCAGGACGATTGGAAAAACTATATAGCAAGAAAAGAAAATCATAGTGATGAGTATTTTTCTAAAGCAGATAAAGAGAAATTAAAGAAGTTTGAACAAGATTTTAAACTTTATTTAAAAGAATTTGGCTTTTCGAGTGTTTCAATTGGCGATATAACCATATCGGAGGACAAATATACGCCGATCGTTAAAGGATTTGACATTAAATTTGATTCTTCTGCAAGTGATCATATACGATTAATTTGGGCTTATACGTGTGCATTAGCAAATACTGCTGCTCAATTTAATGGGCATCATCCTAAACTGATAATATTTGATGAACCAGGGCAACAACAAATGGATATGAGCAGTCAGGCATCCTTATTTAAAGTACTTACATCTTTAATTGGACAAACTATTGTTGCATCTTCATTGAAACAAAAAGAAATAGAAGATTTAACAGCTGATTTAAAAATTAATATTATTGATTTAGGTAAAGATTACATTATTAAACCTATAAAAAAATAACACGCACTAGTTGCGTGTATTTTTTGTGGATTCTAATTTTAACATAGCTGTGACCACCCATCGCTTTTTCGTGCTCTTATCCCGCAAGTGGGCCCATCTTATGCTGTCCGATTTGTGAAGTATCGAATGGATTGGTATAATTTAGCTTCTCCCCAGTATAATTGTAATCTTTGAGTAGAAGAGTCGTAGCCCATATGTATAGCATCTGCACCTTGATAATGCAATTGGCTGCTTGTTTTAAAAGACATTTTTGATATCACTTGTGGTAATCTTAATACGCTTTGTATTAATAAATAAAGTAACATCTCGCCACCTTCCCCTGTTTTCTTTAACTGAGTGAATAGCTTTCTTGCTTTTCTAGTTAATTGAGAAGTATGAACGGTTGTATTTTCTTCAAAATCGAGTGCTTTGGCTCGTTCTATCTCGGACCTTGGAATGGCGTAATCTACCATGAAACCTGCAATTCTTAAAACTAAGTCTTCAATACGCGGCATTGCTTGACCGTTTGACGTAACCATGTAACATCTAGTTATAGCTTTTGTCCCAACAACAGTTTGAATTGATTCCACTTGTGCTAAATATGAATCTAACTCTCTCCCATTTCCCCGTAAAAGTGATTCTATATATCGCTCAATAATATCTTCATACTGTGAAGGCTGTGTAGTTGGTGCCAATTTGCCCCCTCCTATTGGAATAATAATGTCTTTTTTGTGATAATTATCCTATTATTATATAAATTATAACAAGATACTTATTTTTCCATAAGAGAACCTTAGTTCGTGAGGTAGGCTGAATGATCTAATTTGATTTATTAAAAAAAAGAGGGTGTCGAAATTTTCGACGCCCTCTTTTTTTTTAGTGAATTTAACAAAGATAGTCAAACTTTTCCGTAATAATGATTTATTCTCATCTTTAAATTACTTCCTGAGACGGCACCTTTATAAATCATGAGCCAATCCATATATCTATAACTTTTTTTACTGTCTTTAGTATGTGTATACTTTATTTTAAAAGTATAACCTGTAGTAGCAAGTGCTATTAAGCCAGCAGCGGCGGATACAAGGGCTGCTGCTTTTTGATTTGGTTTTTTTTCAAGGAACGCTTGTGCTAAGGTAGCAGCGATTGCAACAACCGTTGCTGCAGAGGAAACAGTCAAACTAAAAGTTTTACTATATTTGTATGCATATACTCCTGAACCATTACTTGAATCACCTATATTATATGTTTTATATGAAGCAAATGGTGTAATAGTACCTGAATTATTTTCTTCTATAGCATTTTCTTCTGTTAAGGTAGCTACTAATTCCCCATCAAAAAAAACTTCTCCTGATTCTTTATTGTATTCAGATATACTTGTTGAGCCATCATCATAAGTAACTTCGATAATACCTACACTATCATTATTCTCGATAGTTTCAAACTCAACATCTTCTAGGGATTCATTACTCAGATTACTTTGAAGAGAATCATTAGTTCCATTATTTTCATGTGCATTTGCACTTTTTATTGGTATTAGAGTCGATAAAACAAGTAAAAAAACAATTAATGATGAAATATATTTTTTCATGTAAACCCTCTCCTAAGTTTATAATATTGAATTCTATTTTTCTTTTCTAAAAGCATCAAAAACCATAATCCCGATGAAAAGTAAAAATATGACCATTCCAATGTTATTAATGATATTAAGTGTATTTTCACTAATAGTTTCGGAAGAAAAATTAAACATGAAAGCACCAATGATAATAAAAAAGACAATAGTAAGTTTAGTAGATCTTTTCATAATGTAAACTCCTTATTAATAGTATTTAAATTACACAAAACCCCTTTTTTGTAAATATTTGTAACGTTACAAATATTAGTATAACAAAATTTCCAATTATTGCAAATGGAGAGGGGGATTACTTTTCAACATAATATTTCATCATAATTATTATACCATTATATGGAATTGGGTTTAATCCGACTTATGGATGAGTCTCAACAAACTGATGTTTTTAGTGCCGACCAGGCAGGTTCAAAAAAAACTGTAGGTTTTGATAAAAGGAACTTATGTTAGGAACAATAAAATGAGGTGTTTCTTATGAAAGTATATATTGGATTAATGTTAATAGTTCTTCTTATGATTCCTCCCATCAGTGCAGGAGCAGTGATTAAAGGATATGAAATAGTTAGTAGGAACGACGAAGAGGATATCACCTTATACGCCCAGAAAATGAATGGCTTATATAGAGGTTTTAAAGTTAGTTTCAAGGGTGCAATTTTTTCAAAGCCTTTTTGGATTGGTGTAACAAACCCTTCCTATGCACCACAAATTATTTACAAAGACATAAACAAAGACCAGAAAAAAGAGTTAGTTATTATCTTGACGAGGGGGTATGGTACAGGTGCCTTATGGGAAGATGTTTATGTTTATGAAACACTGAATAATCATTTAAACGTAAATGAAATACTTGTGGATAATCCTTTAGCAATTATTAATAAGAACGTAAAAACTAAGTTAACAGCTAAGAACGCTGAAGTCATAATAAATGACAAGAAGTGCTCAGTTGATATCACCCCTTTAGAAATTCAACCCGAAAACTTATTTGATGACATAGGTTTTGGAAGTATTATTGATTATGAAGTCAACGATGATCAACTAACTGTAAATGTTGCTGGACAGATATCTCCTGCCAGTTTCGTTGGAAGTGTTGTTATCAATTATGAATTTCGAGAAAAAATGTTTCAATCAAAATCGATTGCATTCCAACCTTGTAAATAAATATAAAATTTTTAAAGGAGAAACCACTTAAGTGTATTTTCCCAGTAATTTCGGTTAATTATAAACAATTAAATTATACAGAGATTTATAATAAAGTATCATTACCTTGTGAAAATTGCTGCAATGAATGGAGGAGCAAGAGAACTAACGTACATTTTTTTAGCTCTATGATATAAGCGTTATTTATAAAAATTTGAAATTTTGTAACAAATTGTTAGATTTTTTGGATGCATTAAAAGTTAAACTTACTTTGAAATATAAGGGAGGGATTTATCTGGAAGTATATCAGACTAATGGTGGATATGTTTTAGGTGTTTCTGGGGGGAAGATCTATAATTTACGGAGTGAACCAGCTGCAATCATTTCAACTAAAAGACCAATTCCTACGAAAATGTGGATAGTGCCTAAAATGAAAGATGAGTCTATTATTCAAGGCCAAGAGTGGTTTGTTGATGTTGAATTTCGAGAGTTTTTGTGTGACGATAAAAAAGTACAAGTTCTACAATTTAATTACGAAAGAAATGAACCAGGATATTGCTCTGGAACTGCGGAATTTATCGTCTCAGAAGAGTATGCAAAAGAAAAAATAGAGACTTTACGAAAGACATTACAAATTTCTGAATACTCGTGGGACACCGCTGTCTCCACGTGGAAATAAGACTAGCTAGGTTCAAATGAAGTGAACCCATGGATTATGAGAGGGGAAATGGTGCCCTCTCTATTTTTATATGCCAAACTAACGTTATTCGAGTAATAATATTTATAAATAATCCCCCGAAATTTTAGAACTTACGCCCATCTATTTAATTTCTTCCTATTACAGCATAAAACGGCTGTCCACATTCGGAAAAGCAGCAACTAAAATTTCTCCTTTTGTGAATTTTTATGAAACGTTTTTGTATCCTAAAATGTCTAACGTTTAGAAAAAGAGGTGATTGAATGACCGTTGAAAAAAATCTTAAGAAGGCAATAAGAGGTGACGAAAAAGCATTTGAAGAATTAATTAAAACTGAAAAGAACAAACTTTTTCGTATGGCTTATTTATATGTGAAAAACGAAGATAATCCTTGAAAGAATACTCAACTGTTTATAAATCATCTAATAACATAGTGTGAGTTGTTGAAGAGGATATGCAAACGAATGGGATATATTCAATAGTGATTTTTTAGAAGCAAACGGGTACATAAAACATTAGATATAATTAATCATGGCAATTGTAAGCAATTTACTTTTCTTACTCCTTTCGATAAAATTTTAAGTATTGATAAAGTTTACAGAATTTAATAAATATCTGCTCGAAAAGAGGTAAAAATATGGCTTGGTTGAAAAACGGCAAACTAATATCAGATGCAGAAAGTAGAGAACTTATTTCTAAAGGATATCAATATGTTGAAGGTGTTTTGCTGTCACCCGATGATGTAAATGACTTAATAAAGTCTGGGTACACTAGACCAC
Organism: Cytobacillus sp. SAFR-174; assembly: GCF_051964675.1. NCBI lineage: Bacteria > Bacillati > Bacillota > Bacilli > Caryophanales > Bacillaceae > Cytobacillus > Cytobacillus sp. SAFR-174. Next base: position 131,614 of record NZ_JBQCMZ010000007.1, read on the forward strand.
ATTTAGCAGAAGGCTTACGATATACTTTTACTTCTAAAGAAAAGAAAAGTCTTGGAATTTTAGGTGTTGGCTTGGTTTCATGGGGAGCATGGAATGTTGGAAAGTTTGCAAAAATTAAATTTGATCCCACCACTATCCCTTTGCCGAAAAGTTTAGGCGACAAAAAATAGCTTGTCCCTTATGTGCCAAGGCGTTTCACACACTTTTGGGAGAATGAATACACCGTATTCTAATGGTACGGTAATGGGATAGTAACGCTTATGAAGAGTTCGGCACGAGGGTAATAATTCTAGTAATTTTACTAAAGTAAAAAAGACTCTTGAAATGCAATTAAAACAAAAGAATAGAGCGTAAAACGTTCTATTCTTTCTCCTTTAAAAAGTAAACAATGCCATTCTCAAAAGATGAAAGAAGATATTCGGCCACTTCTGGATTTAAGGGTACTAACGAGATATTGCTGCTGAATACTTGAAAAACGATCAGTGAGATGAACATCTTCTTTCTCGGATGACACAACTGGAAAAATGGCAAATTCTTTTTGCAGTGTTTCCAAGAGTGATAAGGGGATGGTTTCTGTTTTTTCTGTTTCTTGATTGCTTAAATAACCAGCAGTTGCCCCAAGTTGCTTGGCATAAGCATTTAATGTCATACCTTTTCTTTCCGCAAATTTCTTATTCTTTGCCCCAAACTCTTTAGCACAGTTTAAAACCTCCATTCTATTATTAATATGAAAACTGTAAATGATTTTAGAATAGAGATGGCAATTATGGAGATGGACAAGCGTACAAGTAGGAGGGCAGTGGCTTTTAGATACTATAAGGTTACCCCTTCACAATCTTAATTAAGAAAACATTTCCTTATTTTAGAATGTCTTGCAAGGTCTTATCAATTGTTTTAAAGGTAAAGTTGTAACCTTCACGTTCTAACCGCTCTGGCAGAACCCATCGACTTTTTAACACCAACTCTGTTTCTGTTTTAATTAGCAATGAACCAATCTCCAGCATCCATTTGGGCGAAGGTAAACCGAATGGAACATTCAGCGTTTTTCTAAGTTCTTTCATTAATTCACGATTACTGACTGGATGTGGTGAAGAACAATTAAAAACACCACTTAGTTCTTCTTTATCTTTCAAAAAGAGAACGATTTGAAACAAATCGTCAATATGTATCCAACTAAACTTTTGGGTTCCAGTTCCCTGAATACCTCCAAGTCCAAACTTCACTAAATTCCGAAAAGGTGTTATAACACCGCCATCCTTACCTAATACAATAGCTATTCGTAAGGCGATTTGTCTTGTTTTTGGTAAGGCAAAAGAAAAGAAGGTTTGTTCCCAGGCTGTTGCCACATTAACCGAGAATCCTGAACCAATCTCTCCTTTTTCTTCAGTCATCGGACGATCTTCTGCGTGCCGATAAATAGTTGCTGTACTGGAATTCATCCAAATTGCAGGTGGATTATTGCACTGCAGTATAGACTCTCCAAGCAATGTTGTTGTCCTTATTCTTGAATTCATTATTTCATTCTTATTTGCTTCATTGTATCGACAATTCACAGATTTCCCAGCAAGATTGATTAGAATTTCAGCATCTTCTAACGCCTCTTGAATACTCAATTTATCCTCCCAAGAAATATGCTGCTTTTGTCTTGATATGATATGTACCTCATATCCTAATTCCTTAAATCTATTCTTGAAATATTCACCAATAAAGCCTGTTCCTCCTGCTAAAACTACTTTTTTCATGTAAAAGCTCCAATCTGCTATATTAATCAGCTTTTATTTAAGATGTCCATCAAAAAAACTTTTTTTCCATAACCCTCCCACCTTTCTTTTAGTATAACGTTTATTTTTAATTGTTTTTAAACTTTAATTATCAACTAAACAGTCCCTTTGACTTAAAAAGAAAAAGCTGCCCGATTAGCAGCTGATCATTAGGTTATCTAAGTTTACGATATATTTTTTTGTTTTTTGTTTGTTCAACTAACGGGGCAGGTTTATTGAAAAAGGAATTATGGAGTTCAAAATTGAATTAAATATTAATAATATAATAATTTTAAGGAGCGTTAATGTGAATAATTCAGAAGTTGAAACAATACAAGAGCTAACAGACAAGAAACAATGGTTAGAAGCCTTTCCGATTATGCATCAGTTACGAACTGATTTGACTGAAAAGGCATATCTGGACTTACTTGAAGAAATGAGGAAAGATGGGTATTTTTTATATGCTCTATATAAAGATAATCGAATTGTATCCTTAGCTGGCTTAAGTTGGAGAGTTAACTTTTATAATAAACGTCACGTATATATATGTGACTTGGTAACAGATAAAGCATACCGATCATATGGATTTGGAGAGAAATTATTAATATTTATACATAATTGGGCAAAGGATAATGGTGCTGAATATGTGGCATTAGAATCTGGTATACAGCGAAACAATGCTCATCGTTTTTACGAAGACAAATTAGATTATGATAAATGGTGCTATTCATTTAGAAAAATGTTGTGATTTAACAAAGGGTAATGCTGCGTCAGGCGGGGTGCCTTTTTCTTATGCAACAAACGGGGCAGGTTAGTGAAAGAAGAAGGAAATATTGTAAACTGTAATTAAAGGCTAAATTATGCAGGTTGAGGTAGGGTTAAATCAAATTGGATAAGACAGTTACTTTTTCATTCAGAAGCACAAAATATGAAGGTACAGTGGCGACAGAAACATTTAATTTTAAAGAATTAGGTATTGATGAGAATTTGGATAATGAAGCATTAAAAATAGAAATAGAAAGAATTTTTCAAGCTTGGGTTTGGGATAAACTCAATATTTCTTTTAGTATAGTTATTAACAAGGACAACCGTTAGTACAGATAACAAACGAGAAAAATATTAATATTGCACTAAAGGGCTAATATTTAAGAACAGCTGCCGAACCAGGCAGCTTTTTTCTTATTGAACAAACGGGGCAGCATTCCTGTAATGAATGAAAATGGAGTTTGAACAAAAAAATAACCTCTTGGTAGAATGAGAGAGTCCTGAAGCCGGCAAGCAAAAAGGACAAAAATCTCAAACACCAGGAGGGCTTTACAATGAATTATAACCAGAATAAGAAGATTGCTCAAATCACTTCTCAAACTCTTATTATAGGAGTCGATATTGCGAAATTCAAACATGTGGCTCGTGCCCAGGATTTCAGGGGAATGGAGTTTGGATCCCCGTGTCAATTTGAAAATACAAAAGATGGATTTGAAAACTTTCTTAAATGGATTTCGGAAATCAAAAAAGAACAGCGTATGAGTAAAGTGATGGTTGGCAGGGCTCCAACAGGCCACTATTGGTTTAATCTGGCCCATATCTTAAAAGAAAATGGGATAAAGTTTGTCGCAGTAAACCCGTTGCACGTCAAGAAAAGCAAAGAGTTGGATGATAACTCACCCACCAAAAATGATGTGAAAGATGCCAAGGTCATAGCCCAGCTGGTCAAGGATGGAAGATACGCCGAACCAACAATACCGCAAGGTGTTTATGCAGAACTCCGTGTGGCAAAGAAAATACGCGATCTTTTAACTGAAGACCTACAAACGGTCCAAGGACAGGTGCACAACTGGATTGACCGGTATTTTCCGAATACCTCAAGGTTTTTAAGAAATGGGAAGGTAAGGCTGCTTTACAATTCTTAAAGCTCTATGCCTTGCCACATGAAATAGCTGTATTCACCGAAGAAGAACTACTCGTCCATTTGAGAAAGTCCGTATCTAGGAGTGTTGGATTAAACAAGATCCGCGAATTAAAACAGGCAGCTAGCCAGTCCATCGGACTTCGACAAGGTGCTGAAATGGCCAGGCTGGAGCTAAAAACCATTCTGGCTAAGTATGAATTAATTCAGTTACAATTCGAAGAATTGGACGCCAAAATAGACAGCCAGCTTGATGAAATACCAGGTGTACAACAAATGTTAGCGATAAAAGGTGTAGGCAGGGATACAATTGCCGGCTTCTTTGCGGAAGTAGGAGATTTAGGTGAATACAATCATCCAAGGCAGATTATCAAGCTGGCCGGCTTAAGCTTAAAAGAAAATACATCCGGCAAGCACAAAGGAAAAACGACCATCACAAAAAGAGGCCGAAAGAAACTCAGGGCACTGTTATTCAGGGTCTGTATGATTCTCGTCGCCAAAAATTCTGCATTTAAAGCATTACATGCTTACTATACTCAACGTCCGGATAATCATTTAAAGAAGATGCAGTCCCTGATTGCTTTGTGTAATAAACTAATTCGGATTTTCTTCAGTATAGGAAAAAAGCAATTTGATTTTAATGAGGAAAAGATGCTAAAGGACATCCCTCATTTGGCAGTAACAAAGAAGACGGAAATGGCAGCTTAACTTTGGTTTAGATTAGATAAGTAGTAGTTCTTGCTTTTATAGTTTTGGAGACATTTGAAGCACGGATTAGTCGGCAAAGCAACTAAATTACGGGCTTGGACCCTGTGGGGCAGCATGGCTGACATCCACCTCATGGAAAGGTTGGACGAAGGAATTTGAGAGCGAAGACTCTGTGAGACATGGGAGGGTTGACCTCCATGAGTAAATGTGGACATCCACCAGTGCGGTTATATTTTTACTCATCCACCATTTTCTTTAAGGGATTGGTTAGTGGGTTCTAACTCTTTTTTCTCACTCTGTCCAAAAATATCCTTTCAAGTGAAGATCCTCCATTTATAAAGTGAGTTACCGAAAGGTAAATAACTATGAAATTCTAAGAAAACAAGAGTAAATAAGTGTTTTCGCTTCTTTTATTGAGGGAGTTTAGTTTAAAAAGTAATAATTGAATATCTAGAATTGTTTCGCCGAATTGATAGGGTTTTTGGTTTTTCCTTAGATCTCATTTAATAGTGAAAAAGATGGTTGCTGCCCTTTATAAGTGTGATTCAAGTTGAGGAGGAAAATAAAACACTTTGTTTATATAATCAGAAAAACAAAATGAACTTTATTCTGAATTACTTAAATTTATAAAAATTTTATTTTATTAATTTGTTGATATTAAAGTAATAATTCTTTAATATGAAATTAAATGAAAATATAATTCAAAAAAGATTAATTGGGAGGATAACCAATGATGAATATTCTTGACGAACATGATAAGGCAATTTTATCTGAATTGCAGGAAGATGCATCAATATCAAATCTTAATTTATCAAAGAAAATTGGGCTATCACCATCTGCTTGTCTTGGAAGAACAAAAAACCTAGTCGAAACAGGTATCATAAAGAAGTTTACTACTATTGTTGATGAGAAAAAATTGGGAATCGAAGTCACAGCAATAGTTCTTATCAACTTATCACCTCTGAATAGGAAAACTATTCATTCATTTTTAGAGGATATAAACAAATATCCGCAGGTTCAAGAGTGCTACACTCTTACAGGTAGCCATGATTATATGCTTAAGATTGTAGCAAAGGACATGGAGAGTTATCGGAATTTTATTATCGATTCCTTAATGCAGAATCCTGCTATAAGTGGAGTTGAAACAAGTATGGTAATGAGTACAGAAAAAAGGACTGTCAGTGTACCAGTTGATGAAGTTTAGGAGGTTACTAAGTTGGTTGAAACAAAGGAATCATTGGATATAGATCCTCTAAGGAAACATAACCAGATCAATCAAAAAAATCAAATTTGGAATGCTCTTCGAACTGCTTTCCCATTTACATTACCTATATTGGCAGGATTTTTGTTCTTAGGAATTGCTTATGGAATCTTTATGAATTCATTAGGTTTTAGTGCAATCTATCCGATTTTAATGAGTCTGCTAATCTTTGCAGGGTCCATGGAGTTTGTGGCAGCTAATTTTTTGCTATTATCTTTCAATCCAATAAATGCACTACTGCTAACATTGATGGTTAATGCTCGGCATTTATTTTACGGTATATCCATGTTGGAAAAGTACAGGGGTGTTGGTAAGAAAAATTTTTACTTAATTTATGGACTTTGTGATGAGTCCTTTGCAATTAACAATACGGTTACGATTCCGAAAAATGTAGACAAAGGCTGGTTTATGTTCTTTGTCACTCTGTTGAATCATTCATATTGGGTTATAGGTTCTACAATTGGCGGTGTTTTTGGTCGCTATCTACAGTTCAATACAGAAGGAATTGAATTTGTAATGACAGCTCTTTTTGTAGTAATTTTCGTTGAACAGTGGATGAAAGAGAAAAAGCACCTTAGTGCTGTTTTAGGTCTTGGCCTATCAGCTTTAAGTCTGCTCATTTTTGGTGGAACCCTTTTTATTATTCCAGCTATGATTGCTATTCTTGGGGTACTTACCCTATGTAGAAAGCAAATGGAGAAAGTTGAGGTTAGCTCCATATGACAATGAGTTTAACGCAGCAGGTAATTACGATTGCAATGGTGGTTTTAGGCACCATGATTACAAGGTTCCTTCCATTCATCTTTTTTCCATCGGGTAAATCTACACCGAAATATGTTCAATTTCTCGGGAAGGTGTTACCCTCAGCGGTAATTGGACTTTTGGTTATTTATTGTTTTAAGGATGTAAGATTACTATCTGGAAGTCATGGTATCCCTGAAATTTTAGGAGTGGTAATTGTTGTACTTCTTCACATTTGGAAGAAGAATATGCTCCTTTCAATTGCAGGTGGAACGATTTGTTACATGTTATTGGTGCAAATAGTTTTTTAATAATATTTCAAATATCCAATAAGGGGTAGATATTAATGAAGAAGAGAATTGATGAGTATGAAATTTATGAGAAACATTATGAACAAATTTATGATCACGTTAAAAATGACCCTTATGCTCATTCGTTAGGTATCCAATTAACAAAATTTGAAGCAGGATTTGCAGAAGCAACAATAAAGGTGCAAAGCTATATGGTAAATGCATATGGTACTGTTCATGGGGCTGTTATGTATGCTTTAGCAGACCATGCTTTTTCCGTAGCATGTAATGCATTTGGGAAAACATCAATGGGGCTATCTACAACAATTCAGTTTATGGAATCAGCTAAACCAGGAGATATTTTAGTTGCCCGTGCAACCGAGGAAAGACGAAACTTTCGAACGGGATTTTATCGAATTGAGATTTTTCATGAGGAAAATTTGATAGCAACCATGGAGGCAGTATCTTACCGAAAGGATAATTATTTTATTGAAATTGATAACCAAGAATAAATTAAGCAATAATCATTAATCAAGCTGTCCATTAGCCAGCTTGATTGTTTTTTTCTAAAGGTCAGCATCCAATTTATCTAGAAAGCACATTATTATGTATAGATTTGTGAAACCTTTCACTTAAACTAACGGGTGCTTATGTTTAAAATCAGCTGCCATAACCAGGCGGCTTTTCTTATTCCAAAAAAGGGGCAGGATAGTTCAACAATTGATTGGGGTAATTTGGTAAAATGAATTTAAAAAGGAGGGTATAATGAAAAAGTTAAAATCTATTTCTATTTTAATTATAACATTTGTCGTACTTCTAATATCTGATGTTTATATCAACAAAGACGACGTTTCTACCAACGATGACGATGATGGTAAGGCTCGAGATGACCGTATTGCATCTGTTATTAACGCTGCATTTGATGAATATGGTTTATTCAACTCTCAAGTAGGTGGTACAGACTCAATAATCCGGATTGAAATGGACGAAGCAAACAGTGAGCAAGAGCTACTGGAATATTTAGAGAAAAACATATCTAAAGCAGATTTAAGCCACTACAATATAAAAATTTTGAAGAGAAATTTAAAAGAAGTACAGACAGAGCACGCTATGCTGTTGCTTGAAGGTATTGCAATGGATTACATAAAGGAAAAAAATTATTATGATGTTCAAGTTTATTATCCTAATGGTAAACCAGGACAAGTATTAAAAGTAATTATTAATGAGACAAGTGAACGATCCAGTGAAGATTTAAAAGCTGAGTTAGAAAATTTCTTAGCTACTAAGGGTGCTGAACTTCCATTAGGACTAAGAGATATTTCATATGAAATTCAGATAATAAAAGTTTGAATGATTTTCCTCAGGAAAGTCGTTATCCTTATTCAACTATACGGGTGCTTTAGTTTAATAAAATAGCTAATAAAAATTAAGCCCCTCTCAATTGAGAAGGGCTTTTTATTCAAAGTACAATCGGGTTATTATGCCATTCAAAAGGTTAAAAATTAACAAATAATTGGTAGTATGTGGAATTTAATGAAACATATTACCTAATTATCATATCTATGATAATATTACTAAGGAAATTATTACATATTCGGGGGAGATAGGATTGAAAAAGTTTTTTAAGTTTGGATGTTTAGGATTTATTGGTTTAATCGTTTTAATCATCGTTATTGCTATGTTCAGTGGAGATGGTGACGAACCTGTTTCTACAGGTACTGATTCTGGTTCAACAGAGAAAGCTAAATCTGATGATAAGCCAATAGATGATGGAAGTAAGAAAGTAGACGCAAGTGATCAATCTACTGATGCAGCAGGTCTAATAGTTGCACTTGGTGAGGTTAAAATTTCTAGTGATAAGATTCAAGTAGGGATTAACGTAGAAAATACTACTGAAAATAAATTATCTTTCTATCCTGATCAAGGTTCTGCAGTTATTGGTGACATACAACTTGATGCAAATATGTTCTTAACTGATGGGGATGTTTCTGGAGAAATTCAAGGTGGAGTTAAAAAAGAAGCTGTTTTAGAGTTCTTAACTCCTGATGGAAAAGAAATTGATGTAAATAGTATAAAAGAGGTTAAACTTATGTTAGGCGATGTATTCAATGATACAACATTTGAGTCTAAACCTGTTAATTTTACTATTCCTATTAAGTAAGGTTTTTTATTAAATTTAAAGCCCCTCTCGAATGAGAAGGGCTTTTGATTTCTTATTAAACTAAAGGGCAGTTTAGCTCAAATTGCTGTTTTATGTATAATAAAAGACGGTGAAAAAACACCGCCTATAATAAGCTATTTATTTTGTGTTATTTCTTTGTAATAAAGGTAATCGACTTTATGTTTGGTAGCCATTAACTGCGAAGCTAAAACAGCAGTATAAAGAGTGGTTAGTACAATTGCTCCAACACCAAGACCTGAAAGGTTTAGTTTATTAGAAGTGCTCATTCCATTATTACTTGTGGTTGCTCCTTCCATTTCATAACCCCCTAATTTGTTATAGGGATATTATCTGTAACCGCATTTAAATTTATACCAACGAATAAAGGACGGACGTATAGAAAGGAAACAGGCAGGTGTCTAATAAGGTCTTAAGTTTGTGAATAAATACACTTAAACTAACGGGTGCTTCGTATTATAGAGTTAACCAGTTTTTACTGGTTGGCTCTTTTTTTTATAGGACCTATTATTTCAGTAGCCAGGGTAGAACGTACGGGTGCGTGGGAATAGATCCCGAGGATTAAACTGTTCACCCCCTACTTGTAGAAAGATGTTTGAGGCTGGTTGGGACAATGTGATCTCGTATAACAAGCGAAGCTATGAAACTACAGGAAGGTATAGGGGTTACTGGTGAGTACAACGAGGGAGAGATGAAATTGAATCCAGTAGTTGGCCTGGATGTGGCCAAGGGAGAAAGTGAGGCCCAAGCCTTCTTAGATAAGGATAGGCCATATGGAAAAAGCTTCAGTGTAAAGCATATCAAGGAGGATTTGGATTCATTTGCTTCCTTTTTAAAAGGAATAGAGAGGAAAACTGGGGTTAGACCAGCGGTGATTCTTGAATCTACAGGACATTACCACACACCAATTATTCAATGTCTAGAGGAAAATCAATATCTATATATCTTGGTAAATCCGATTATTTCTCATCAAGCCAAGAAAACAAGCCTTAGAAAAGTAAAGACGGATGCCGTTGATGCATATCATCTTTGTGTTCTTTATTACAAGGAAGATTTTGAGCCTTATAAAAAAAGAGGATTAAGACTTCTAAATCTAAGAACGTTATCAAGGCAATACGAAACCGTTACGAACCTTTACGTTCAGGCAAAACTTCAATTTCATACTATTCTTGATCAGGTATTTCCGGAATACAGGGGAGTGTTTGGAGATTTGTTTTCAAAAGTCTCTCTTCAGGTATTGAAGGATTTTCCCACATCTCAAGATGTTTTGAGTGCAGGTGAAGGAAAGATAATGGAGCGAATTGAGGAAATGCGTGTAAAACGTTCTGCGAATTGGGCCAGGGAGAGAGTAGCTAAATTAATGGCTTCAGCCAAGCGAAATCCGTTCCAACAATGTATATATCAAAGCCACTTGTACAGTTTAGATATGTATATCTCTATGCTTCTTCAGTACCAGGAGCACCTATCCAACTTGGAGAGGCAGATAGATGTCCTGGCAGAAGAGAGTGAAGAATATAAGATAATCCAATCAATTCCCGGCATAGGAGGAAAAATCGCTGCAACGATTATTTCCGAAATCGGGGAAGTTGACCGGTTTAACCACCCTAAAAAACTTGTAGCTTATGCAGGAATAGATCCTAGTGTCCATTCATCAGGAAAGTTCACAGCTACGATAAATCACATTACTAAACGAGGTTCAAGCCGTTTACGGCACGCTTTGTATATGGCCGTATTATGCGGTATAAGAAGCTCCAGGAATAAAAAGCTAAAAGAGTACTATGATCGGAAACGAAATGAAGGAAAGCCTTCAAAAGTAGCAATGATAGCGTGTGTAAATAAGCTTCTACACTGGATTTATGCAATTCTAAAAAGGAATGAGCCCTTCCTAGATATGGCTTAAACAACAAGAAAAAGCAACTAATGAAAAACCTTCCAAACAGTATTTGGAGGGTTATTTGGCGTGCCTTTAAAAGTATAACACGAGAGAATAAATATTTTTATAAGAAATTCTTGACTCCTATTAGCTGGTTTACTTTAACATCCAGCTGCCAATGGCGGCTTTTTTCTTACTAACGGGGCAGGATAGTGAGAGAAGAAATGTATAGTGTATAGTTTTTTTCAATATGATATAAAATCAGAGAAAGAAGCAGTGAGTTAGTTCATCAATAATATTACGAATTTGAGGCTTAAAAAAACGCACTTAATAAATAAGCCCTTTCCATAGATACTTTTTCTATTTTAGGGGATACTATCCTCAATTGATTATATAGGGGGGTTTTTGGATATGGAAAATAATCATGTACCTATTAAATTAACTACTGCTGAAATCGCAACTCTGTGGAGATCATATATTCAAAACACAGCTGTAAGATGTTTTTACAAATATTTTGTTCAATACCTGAGATAAAGCCAATTATTAAAGAAGCTGAGGTTTTGGTTGAAACAATTATTGGGAAAATCGAAACAATTTTTGAAAAAGAAAACTTCCCAATACCAAAGGGATTTTCGGATAAAGATATTGACTTATCAGCCCCTGCCCTTTATACAGACTTATTTGCATTAAGTTTTCTATATCGTGGAGGACAAGTAATTATTCCTCAGTACGCTAATACTCTTTCTAGAGTGACTCGAATCGATATTTATAATTTTTTTAAGGAGTGTCTAAACAGTGAGACGGAATTACATAAGAAAGCATTAAACCTTATGCTTTCAAAAGGATTAAATGATCGACCTCCAAAGATGGAGTATCCAAAAAATGTTGAGTTTATTAAAGATCAACCCTCATTAATAAATACCTGGTTAGGTGAGAAAAGACCTCTAAATACTTTAGAAATAACAGAACTTTTTATGGAAATCGAAAGAAATGCAATTGGTCTAATCCTTTTGATGGGATTAATACAGGTAACAAAAGACAAGGAAATAAAGAACTATTTATTAAAGGGAAAAAAACTGGCTGAAAAGCAAGTGGATATATTTGATAAGTTATTAAAAGAAAATGATCATTTTATCGGATTCCCAATGACTATGGAGGTAACAAATTCAACAATTTCTCCATTTTCTGAAAGATTAATACTGTTTATTATAGCTACTTCAAACCAAATAGCTATTTCTGCACTTGCAGATGCATTGTCTGTCTCAATGAGAAGAGATTTAGCGTCCCATTATTTCCTTGTTATAGGAGAGGTAATGAAGTACGGTGACGAAGGGCTTAAACTTTTGATTGAACGAGGCTGGATGGAGCAACCGCCACAACCCATTGATAGAAACAAATTTTATAAAAAATAACATTTCTATGAAAAGATCCAAATCATAAGGGGGTTGGGATCATGTGAAAAATGCAATTGAGAAATTATTGTGGAGCATTGCCCTTCCTGGGTTTGGTCAGTTTCTAAACGGAAAAGTAATTAAAGGGATTGTTTTGATAATATTAGAGTTACTTATAAATGTTCAAGCGAATTTCAACGTTGTGATTATTGCAAGTTTTCAAGGAGATATTCAAAATGCGATTGGACAGGCAGATTATCAGTGGTTAATGTTTTATCCATGTTTATATTTTTATGCAATGTGGGATGCCTATAAGGATGCTGGAGGAGCGAAAGAAAGGTACTCTTTTCTTCCCTTTGTGTTTTCTGCCTACTTTGTTACAGTGGGATGTATTTATTCCTCAAATTTTTTATTATTTGGGGTTTTACTCGGACCTATTTGGCTCCCAATGTTGTGTGTAATTCCTGGATTAGTTGTAGGAATCATAATAAAGAAAGGTCTAAACAAGAAATGTGTATTTTAAAATTCACAATAATTGGAACCTTTTAAATAAACTTGTTAAGCTAATGGGTGGCAAGAGTAAAAAGGCAGCGGAATTGTCCGATGCCTTTTGCCATTTATCACTAAAAATATTTTCTATAAAATTCACTTCTAAGGCTGCCACTTAACTGAGCATAAATCCTAGTGGTTTCGCTTTTTTCGTGCCCTAGTAAACTTTGAATAACATCGATAGGAGCTCCGTTGTTCAATAGGTGGGTGGCATAGCTGTGGCGTAGTTGGTGTGGATGTATTTCTTTGTTGATCCCTGCACGGCTTGATATTCGCTTTATGATGTACCTCATCTGACCAATGCTCATCCGGTGCGGATGTCGTTCCGTAACAAAAATAGCTGGGTCATTATCTTGGCGAAGATCTAAATATCGCTTAAGCCAGATTTCACACCGTATATTAAAGTAAACCTCCCTTTCCTTATCACCCTTTCCAAGTACAATTGCAGAGCGATTTGACCAATTAATACTATTTTTATTAAGAGAAACAATTTCTCCTATTCTACAACCTGTTGAAAACATAAATTCAAATAATGCTTTTTCCATTGGAGAAAAACACGCTTCCCTCAAATGTTCAATTTCTCTCTCCGTTAAAAATTTCGGAATCCGTTTTCCTTGTTTAGGTTCTTTAATTTTTGCAGCTGGATTTTTTTGAATATGCCCTTCCTCGTGTGACCAACGAAATAGTGATTTAATAAATCGAATCCGATGAGCTAAACTTGATGGTTTTAAGTGTACACTGGATTTTGCTAGGTATCCTTTCAACTGATCGGTTGTTACTGATCCAATACTTACATCATTAAAGTGATGGATGAGTAACTTAGATTGGAGTCTATATGCTTTTAATGTCTGTGGAGAGAATCCTTCAATCCTCTTATCCGATTCATAAAGTTCCCAGGCTTTTGTTAATTGCAAAATCAATTCCTCCTTAAGGATTGTGTTAGAGGAATTATTGCCTTGAATATAGAAATAAACACGTTGATATTGAAGTAACGGGGCAGGTTAGCTTAAGAGGAATATAAACAAACTCTCTTTTGTTGGGTGGAATCCTAATTGATATTTAGAAAGTTTTTTAAAAAAGATAAACAAGAAGAAATTGATAAAATGTACCTTAGTGTTCCAGAAAGTGAGATGAACGAGAAGTTAAAAAGAAAAATAGCTGAATTAGAAAGCCTAGGGGAACAATTGGGGAAAGTGCTTCAAAGAAAATATGCAAGTGTATTTGAAAGCCAAGGAAAACAAAACCTAGGAATTTGGGTGTGCAGGGACATTGATGGAGATGAAAATGAAATTTCAACTACTGAACAGTGTTTCGAAAAGGAGTATAGGTCACAAATAGTTATTGATTTTGATGGACCTAAATTTGAAGGTGATGATTTTTATGCTTATTACATTGAGTTGTGGTATTACTTCGGTGGGTATATTAGAGGTTCAGGAACATTATATGATTTATCCAATAATGACTTAGAAACGGAAATTGAGGAAGGTTTAAAAATACTCTTAAAATAACTAATACAATCAGCTTACGACTAACGGGCAGGTTAGTTGAAGGAAGGATATTTAAAGCTGACTGAGAATATATTCATAAAAAGAGTGGAGTGGTGTTTATGTATAGAAAAAGTTTTGTTGCAATTATTTCGATTATTGTTATCTTAACTACTGTTGGGTGTACAAATAAGAATAAGGAAACCATAAATACAAATGTGGAAAATAAAAATTCAGCACAAAAATGGAATCAAAGTCCTTTATTCAAATCTGGTAATTACACTATGATTGGTGAAAAAGGGCGTTTAGGTTTCATTTATGATGATAGTGAGGTTGTTAGATTTTATCCAAATAAAACTCAAAAGTATATGTGGCATTTTTGGGGAGAAGACCATGAGTTTAATGGAAAACTTAAAGTAATTGCTATACACGAGAATGATGAAGAGCAAATAACTGTGGTAGAAGGCGGACTAGGTGGTGATAATAACGGAGCAGACCGACACGCCCCATCAAATATGTCATTACCAAAGAGTGGGATGTGGAAATTAGATGCTTATATTGGAGATAAACTATTTGGAAGTGTGTATGTTAAGGTCCATAAGTAAATAAACTATTAGCTTAAAACAGTGTCGTTGTTCTCTTAACAAAGTAAGAGTTTATCTTCAACTAATGGGTGCACTGCTTAAAGAACGGCTGCCTTTACAAATGTCCTTTTTATTCTACAAAAGGGGCAGGTTTGTCTAAGAAGGATGATACACAACTCATAATTTTCTCGTCAGTTTAAATGGAGTGGATTTTTATGTTAAGTAAAAGAACAGTCTCATTAGTGGTAGTTAGCCTTTTAGTAATCATTGTGGGTTGCTTGAACAATGATAACAATAATATTAAAAAGAACGATGATGAAAAGGTAGCCAACAGTGAAGAAATTACTGGTCCTGGTGTTGAGGGATACGTTAAAAAACAAACATCTAACAGGGGCTTTTTACTTGAAGTGACACAGGAACACCAAATATTTAGTACAGATACATTAATACACGTAGGAGTAGATGAGGAAACAATGTTAGACGAATTAGAGGTAGGTCAGAATGTAACAGTTTGGTATGGTGGAACTATTCTTGAATCATATCCACCAAAAATCAAAGGGTTAAAGATTGAAATCAAAGATAGCAAGAATTAAAGTAGAAAGCCCTTGCAAGCAAACGGGTGTTAAACCAGGAAGGATTAACTATCTTTTTGTTAATTTATTATTGATCTAACCCAACTGGAATATTAAGAATTTGCCTTTTTAACTAATGAGACAGCATTCCTGTATTAAAAAAGGGCAGTTTGTGAAGAAATGTCTTAAACAAACGGGTGCAATTACTTAATAGAATTCTATAAAACTAGTATATTTTTTAGTTTTCAGGCGGATAATGTTAATAATAGAACGGTCAGGGAGTTGTTCATTATGCTTGTATCTGAAGCCTGGAATCTTTATAAAGCAGATAAACAAATTCAGGGATATTCTTCTCAAACCTTAAAGGTATATAAAGTGCAAATGTCTTTATTAATCAAGTACTTTGGAGATATTAAAATCACTGATATTACAACAGAATCCATTAAATTATATCTTGGAGAAGTTGCTGCGGAGTTAAAAGCATCTAGTCTCTTTCATCGGATACGTTTTATAAAATCATTGTTTAAATGGGCTCAAGAAGAGAAATACGTTTCGATTAACCCGGTATCTACTATTAAAGAACCTAAGCCAGAGAGTAGAATTCCTAAGTTTCTTACGGAAGAGGAAATTGAATTACTTCGTGAGGCAGGTAAAACAACTTTTGAGAAAGCTTTATTTGAATTTATGTATTCAACAGGCTGTAGGATAGGAGAAGTTGTAAACTTAGATAAGCACTCAATCAATATGGCAGAACAATCCGTTATCGTTTTTGGAAAAGGAAAAAAAGAAAGAGAAGTGTATTTTAATACTCGATGTAGTATTTGGTTAAAAAGATATCTAGAAGAAAGAGCTGATGATCAACAGGCTCTGTTCGTTACGATTCGAGCACCACATCGAATGAGTATTGCACAAATGAGATATGTCATAAAACAGATTTCCAAAAGAGCAGGAATAAATAAGTGCATTCATCCACATCAACTTAGACATAGCTATGCAACTACACTTATTAATAATGGGGCACCATTAGAGGTTATACAAAATTTAATGGGACACGAAAAAAGCGAAACCACTAGAGTCTATGCATACCTGAGTGGACATTTGAGACGTGAGTTATATAAGAAATTTTTTTAGGTGCTGCTGGTGCAGCATTTTTTATTGAACTAAAGGGGAAGTTTGATGGAAGAAGGATTATTTTAAGAATGAGGTCAATTCACAATAGAAGTTGATGATTAAGTCATATAAACTAATGAAAAAGGAGTGTTATTTTACATGATTACACCTATCTTTCGAATTTTCGATATTGAAAAGGCTCACTCATTTTACATAAATTACTTAGGTTTTAAAACGGATTGGAAACATCAGTATTCGGAAAATATGCCTGTTTATTTTCAAGTTTCTTTAAATAATGCAGTTTTACATCTATCCGAGCATCATGGTGATTCAACACCAGGTAGTGCAATTCGGATTAAAACAAATGATTTAGAAAGTTTTCATACCTCATTATCAAAAAAGGAATATCGATACTCTAAACCAACTATTGAAAAAACCCCTTGGAATACCATTGAATTAACAGTTATCGATCCTTTCTCAAACAGAATTACATTTTTCGAAGAAATTGAGTAATAAAAATGATTTAGGAATCAATCATTTATCAAGTTTGTGAAATTATGTACTTAAATTAACGGGTGCTTATCTTCAATAAGGTTTTAAAAACAAGGACCCAATTAGTGGGGTCCTTATTTTATTGTATTTATCATTGTTCGGGAAGATCCTAGAAGAGTAATAGTCCATGTACCAGGACAAACTGTACAAGTTTTTCATATATAGGAAATCCAGAAGAGAAACAAGTAGGAGGAGGGGCCGCCTTCCTTAAACTTATACCTTAATGTAGTTTTAAGTATGAAAATATTTATTACTGATAAAAATGGAAGTAAAAAAGAGAATGGTGATTTATGGAAGACCTGTCTAATAAAAAGGAAAGATTTATACAATTGAGATGTTCTGATTTCTCTAATGAGCAATCAATTTATTTAAATGTCACAAAAAATATATACGATGAGATAGAAAAAAGTATAATGAATAAACAAGATATTGAAATTAATGTCCATACATTTAAACTTAACAAAAGAAAGCATGATGAAAATATCCGCGATTTAATCCAAGTAAAAAACATCGCATCAGTTTACGAAAAAGATAACTTTCCGTTCGAATTTAAAGAAAACAAAACAAGCAGGGGATATAAAGAAACAATTTTAAATAATTTAAGTAAGGCCTTAGAAAAGCGTGGATTTAAAGAAATGTTACAAAGGCTTCAAGAAAAATTTGGCTATAAGAATCCCAATGGCATATATAAGGTGTTAGGCGGGAAAAGTGGAAACATTAAGGCTCAAGATATACTTATGCTTGAGGAGTTGGGAATACATAGGGATGAAATTTTAGGAGATCCAATTGCACCATTCGATTCACTAAAAAATAGAAGGTCCATTCGGCGGCTGGCAAAAATTTATAATACTAATGAAGATGCAAGAAATGAGATTAACAGTGCTTTAAAGGCATTAGTGGACCTGCTAGAGAAGGACTCCTTAGATGAAACAATAATAGCTGCGAATAGAATTAAAGAAACATTAAATAACATTAGTTAGTGGACGAATTGTCCAATGAATATTTTTCCAAAACAAAAACAGTTCCCTATGTTAGGGGACTGTTTTTGTTTTGGAAAGAGCATCGACAGTGTCGTTTTTCCTTTACTATTGTTTTCGAATTATCATTGAAGAAGAGTTAAGAACGATAAATAAGGGGGACAAAAAATCCTATGAAAAATAAAAATGGAAAAGAGGACCAAAACCTTTCGCAGAATGCTAATTCTCCGAAAGAAATTTCGAAAGAAGAATTTCTATACGAAATATTCGGAATTAAATCCCAAGTGACTGGACAACATAAAGGAAACCTTATAAAGGAAGTGATAGAATTGTCCAGCAGTAATTTAGGAATTAAGTTCGAGTTTCCTAATAGGGTTGAACAAATGACCCTAGTGGAGAAGTTAATTGAGTTGAAAGGGAATCACTTTCCACCATTTGTGAAGAAGTTTTTGGTCGGATATAAACATCTCGACTCTGATATTTTTTTCAAAATAATAACGGCGTTAGAGTCAGTGTTAATGAATTGCTGCAAAAAACTTAATAAGCCCATGGGTGATTTAAAAAAAGAAGACCTTCATAATATTGAGTTTTATTTTAATGTAACGAAAAACACAGCGGTTATGTTTTACCTGAATAAGTTCTATTCAAAGATTACCCCTTTTTGTAAAAAGAAAAATTTATTGAATCGTAATGGTAAAAAGGAGAGCTTTAGTCATGAAACAGTAAATGAATGCGAAAAATTCCTAGTTAAAAACGGTTGGATGGAAAGCAGTATTAAGAGCTTTAGGAGCATAATAAAAGTGTTTTTTTCCTGGGTTTGTTCAGTGTATAAGGATTTTGATCAATATACCATAAATACCATTCCTGTTTGGAAAATCACAATTGACTGTTTAAAGGATTATCGTTCTTATTTAATAGGGTTAATAAACAAAGGAGAACTGTCTAGGCTTACTGCAAATAAAAAAATAATAGACCTTAGACATTTTTTTTCAGTCTCTGTTCACTTAGGTTATAGCTTACTAAACATGAAAAAAATTAGTAATATTCAGGCGGATAGCTATGTCTACAGAGATATTCCAAGTTCAAATGAATTACAGAAATTCTTCAATACAGTTATTGAATTTTCCGATAACCAAAGAAAGGATATTCTTATGTATCAATTCATGTTGTACCTTGGTTTAAGAATTGATGAGGTATTGCGGTTAAAATGGGATGATATTAATGAAGAAACCAAAACTCTTGTTTTCAAAGGTAAAGGGGAAGAGTATCATAGATTGCCTTTGCCATCATTAATTCTTTCAACAATTAATGAGCTCCCAATTAAAATAAAAAAAGGTCTTGTTTTTGAGAAACCTTATTTTACTAACCAAAAAGTTTCTGGACGTCATAGAGTTTTTTGTTTACTTGCGGGAACTATGCATTTTAATGGACTTCACATTTTTAGGCATACTTTTATAACAAAATTGTCGGAAATGCAAAAATGTAATCCCAATACGTTAAGGCTTTTAGCGAGACATAAATCGTTAAACACAACATCAAAGTATCTACACCGCAGTGACGAATCGTTAATAAACAGTGTCAATAAAATAAAATATTAAGGAGAAAAATTGTGCCAATACGAAGAGAAGACAGAAGTTCAGATCAGGTTTCAAAGCTATTGGAGGATATATTAAAAGTGCATAAAATAAATGACTTAGAAAAGGCGTTAGCTAATTTTCCTGGGCTTAGCACCTTCAAAGAGTCTAAGCAAGATTCTCCAATTAATATAGAACCAACTATCTCAGATGCTTTAGATAAGTTTTTAACGGTAAGCGAAACCGATTATAAAACTTTTTCAAACAGCACCAGAAAAACCTATAAAACGGAGGCTAAATTATTTTTGTCATACTGCAAAGCGAAACAAGAAAGAGGTGAAAATCAATTAGTAAGTGAAGTTACTACACCAGGATTTCTGGCTGATTATTTGGAGCGTGCTAAAAACGTTAATACAAGAAACAAAAAGGCGGCTTTCCTTAGGAGTTTTATCAAGGACACATGTTTGGAATTTCTTGATAAGAAGAGAATTAATCAAATTTTTGACAAGCGGGGCGTTTTACAAATAAGGTCAACGGAAAATGACCTACCTAAGGCCTTTACTAGGAATCAAATTCTTCATTTGTTGAATGAATGCCGTCAATCCCAAAACGCTATTAGAAATTTCACCATTATAATTACCTTCTTAAGTAGTGGCATACGTCTTGACGAGTTGGTTAATTTGAAAGTTGGAGATGTATTCTTTGATCAAAAAAGATTGAGGGTCAGACCTAAGGGAGACAAAAATGCTTATCACATGAGGTTTATTATGGAGGTAGGACTTATAAGGCTAAAGGATTATATTGATTTTACCTATGGTCATATGTTAAAGAAACTTTCAGTGGGTGAGTATAAAGCTCTTTATTTATTTTCTAATAATGGTGGTCAAAAACCATTGACTGGGAGAGCAATTGAAATAATGGTTGATCAACTAGTTAAAAAATTAAAAGGCCAAGGCGTAATAGAAAAGGATAAGAAGCTAGGTATTCACAGCTTTAGACATTCTTTTGCTATTTATGCTCTTGAGTCTGGTGTTGATATTTATACTATTTCCAAATTGCTGGGACATAAAACTATTACGTCGACGGAAGTATACCTTAATATGTTTGATTACCAAATACAGTCGGCAATTGAAAAACACCCATTGGCTAAACTTAGTTTATTTTAAGGAGGTTTTTAAAGGTGGATAATAATGGGATATTGATTGATTCAGTATATTACAGAAGGTGGCATAACCATTCAAATTTAGCGGATTCCACAAAAAAAGGCTATGAATATCATCTGAAAAGATTTGAAAGGTTTTTATTGATGAGTGGAATGGAAGCACCTCTTGATTTTAATAAATTTTACTTTAATCCTGTTGACAACACTTTTCAGCCAATTGACGAGGTAATTATTGATGAGTACATCCTGGCATTGAAGGAATCTGGATGCTCAAAGGGGGTTTTATATCAAACTATTGAAGTTTTAAGGAGTTTCTTTTCCTTTCTTGCGAACTACGACATGATTGAGTCAAACGTCATGAGTTCTTATCCGAATCCTTATTATGAACGGAAATTATTAAACAGGGCATTAAGTTATAATCAGTGTTTGAATTTATTGAACGGGGCAAAAAAAAAGGATCCGTTTAGCAAACATTATTATCTCTTATTAATGGTTCTATTAACCTGCGGATTAAGAGCTAATGAAATTATTCATCTTCGAAAGGAACATATAAATTTGGAATCGAAAGTAATTTATGTGGAGAAAGGACAAAAAACAAAGGCTGCATCTGTACACTTTCCTGAATCGGTTAGAAATATATTTATTCATTTTTTTAATCACCCGAAATGGCTAATATGGGAGAAATCGGGAAATCATGAGGTCTTTTTTGAAGATAACCAAAAATTAAACCATGGGTCACTTCAGAAAATAATAGATTCCATTGCTTTAAAGTCGAAGATTAAGAAAAAGATTACTGCTCATCAATTTCGACATACGATGGCAACCCTTATGTTTGAATCAGGCATTGAATTATCTTTGATAAGTCGACAATTAAGGCATAGAAAATTGTATACAACTTTGCTGTATGTATGTCCTAATCTGCAATTAGGAGACGATATTGAAAGATTCACTAGTCAGAATAAATATTTTCCATAGAAGGAGAGTGGATATAGTGTTTGCAGGTATCCCAGGTTATGCGAAGTTGTTCAAAGAACAACAAACACTGTTTGAAAACACGTACAAAAAACATATGAAATGCTTTCGCACTGATAAGCTAAAATATTATACTAGCGACCGAATTAAGAGCATTAGATGGTCCGAAGAAGAAAAGGCTGTTAAGGTTTATTTTGAAAACGGAGATTGATGGCATTATACTAATGACTTGAATTGGTACTAGCCTTGATTAGCTCTAAACTCTTCGTACACACTAGAGTATTCGATCGTGAATAGTTTAAGAAATCGAAGTACGTGAATAAAATACTTTTTCTTTCATTTATCTGCCCCGTATCCTTTAAATAGAAAAGCACGAGTAAATCGCGGCTTACTTTGCTTTATTTAACGGCAAATGTTAATATGCTTCACTAATAACATAAATCCATTAAACTTTTATTGTTGGCTTTAACATGGTGTCAAGAAGTTAATATTGTGCAACAGGCGATACCACGGCAGCCTCAATTATATTTCGCCCTTTGCCTACCATAAGCGATTTAAAGAAGTAGGGCTTGAAGAGTCCGTGGTTGTTAATTTGTTAAAAGCAGGGAGCCAGTATTATTATGGCTCTCTTAGTATGTTTGCGGTTAAGTGTAGTTTTGGATTTAATTAACTATACTTATTCAATCGTTGATTATTTTCAGGGGATCAATTTAAAATTCGTCTCGAAAATTTAGATGAATATAAAAAAGTTGAAACTTTTCATACAAGCAGAACGTAAATTCCCTTACAAGAAATAATTTTATGATGTCTAGTCAAAATTCCAAATAATAAAGGGGAAAGGTGAGCTGGAAAATGATTTATAACAAATCAGAGTTTGAAATTGGCGGAAATGCACTCGTTGGGGTTATAGTTTCAGCAGTGACAGCAGCAGGAGCGGCTTTGACATGGAAATACATGGACGATAGGAAAACTTTAGAATTAGTTAAAGCAGATAAGCCAGTAAAAATCAAAAGGGAAGCCGCATTTGAAATAGATCCAAAAACGTGGAAAACTAAATTTAGCAATAAAAATGAGTTTGAGGTTCCAGCAACAAAAATTAAAGAGGTACCTGTAGTGCAAGGTTTTAAGAAAACTAAAAAGGTACGAGTTACGTTGGACAAAAACGGCAATGAGATACCAGGAACAGAAGAGGAAATAGTATGATAAATACCTGAATGAATGACTTTTTGATGAAGTAAGGGTGTTTAATAACTGAAAAAACTCTAAGGCAGTGATGTATCATCCGCTGCTTTAGAGTTTTTATAATCAAGCTAGAAATGCTGAAACACTATTTCGATAAAGTCTTTTATGTTTAGTGAGTCACCCTAAGGATTCCAATCTCAAGCCAATCCGTTGTTATCTCGGTCTAAATAATGAGGACTTTCATATGGTCCTCCATTAGCCTCGTAGGATAATTGAGCGTCTTCTTGAGTGTCAAAGTCCCCACAAACATGATCAATTGAAGTGGCTTCATATGGATTATCATATTCTTCTGAATCAACCGCATCGGAGCCGCCTGTGTGACTTAATAAAAAGGTGCTAACTAAAAAAGTTATAACAACTCCGCTAATAATCCAACGTGCCTTTTTTTCATTCGGTGAACTCACTTTAACTGCTGGATCTTCGGCTGTCTGCTTAGGGTTTTTAAGGGAGTAGTACATGCTCATACTAAACATTATAAATAATAATAAAAAAATAATTATTTCAAAAGGGTATTTTTGAGTTAGATAGTATAGAGACTTTGACCTAAAGAACCTCCTCCGCCTTCAATATATCCCGAAAAGTATCCCTCTTTATATACTATTAATTCATTTTTACTCAAATTGCTATCGTAGTCATCATATGTATAGTCTTCCGTTGCTGCTTAGTAACCATCATCATATCCATCATCATAGATAGATTCCTTATCAATGGAACTCATTTCACTTTTAGAATCATGATCAATGTAATCTGAGGAAGATTCATTTGTTGAAGTGTAAGTAATAGCTTCATCACTTTCCACTTCTTTTGTATTAACTTCACTCTTTGACTTCTGCCCAACCTTCAGCAGAGCCTTTTCCATAGGAACTTTCATCGTAAATGTTAGTTGGGTATTCATCATACACATAATCATCTATGTAATCTGAGTAACCTTGCTTAGTACCTGCTGAATAGCTATCTTCAAAGCAAGCCAACAACCCTTCTTGATGTCCAGCGGCGATTTCTTGCTCATACCCGTCTCCAAATGTTTGCCCTCCTTCCCACCACCATTCATATTCTTTCTCGCATTGAGAAGTGTAACTATAAGCTAGCTCATCCCTTATCATATCCTTCCTCATAGTCAATTACAGATGTGTCAGGTATAGAATCATGATAATGATACTCTCCGTAGTTTAACCCCCCAGTGCTCGCAATTCGTCCGACAGGTATGTCCTCCACTTGAGTCTGTATTTCCAGGATGTGCTGAAACAGGATAAACCGACTCCATCCATAATGTTACTAAAATACTAAGACCCTTTTAAAACATTATTGTCACCCTTATATTTTGGATATAATCGGTTCTCCATTGAGAGCACTCGATTATAAGGGGAAAATTTCTAACTTATAATCCTTTTTTCACACCATTATCAATGGGGATTTTTCCTATAAAAAATATCACTATTCTGTATTTTATATTGTGTATAACTTAACTTTTGTTTAAAATTGGAAGAGTAAAAGGAGGAAAGCCATTGCCATGATACCAAATTATCCATCATTTTTTTGGGGAATATTTGCTGCTCTTTTTCTGTGTATTATTCTCCGTCTCTCAGGACTCTTACATATAGGGTTTAAACAAAAATTTAATAAAGAGACTGTTAAGTATATCCCGCCTACAGTTGTTATGCTTGTCGCGATGGCTATAGTATTTAGCAACTATAAATCATTGCTTGAACCTCCACCCATTGATAAAAAACCTCTTATGAATTATTTGTTAACAAACCCTGCTCATTTACAACTTTTATTGTTTATTTCATTAGTAGGGATTATTGTCTTGGTTTGGCTAGTTATGACCCTACCATTTAATTCTCAGGGACTCTCTAAATTCTCAGGATTTGGTATATCAGCTGAATTTCGAGAAAAAGTAAATGCAGTGGTTGAGAAAAACGCAATCACAAACGAATTAACATCTATTAGGGAAAATATTCTTAGAATTCTTACTTCTGATAAATATTTCGATGAAACATTAAAGTCCTGTGTAGAGGAATATGAAGAGAATGG
This sequence comes from Cytobacillus sp. SAFR-174, assembly GCF_051964675.1. Lineage (NCBI taxonomy): Bacteria > Bacillati > Bacillota > Bacilli > Caryophanales > Bacillaceae > Cytobacillus > Cytobacillus sp. SAFR-174. The sequence goes on from NZ_JBQCMZ010000007.1 coordinate 156,535, forward strand.
AACTAAGGGTTTTGAAATCAACCCCAATAAGATGGTTTCTAGTGTATTTGAACTTGTAGAAACATCTTATCAGGCAAGCGAAAGTAATTTTCGCATTCAACACCATATTGAAACAATTAAGGTAGGTGAGAAATCGATCAGCAAAAAAAACGTAGAAGAACTTCCAAAAGAAATGAGAGACGCTTGTCTTCAAGTCATCAATAAAAAGAAACCGTTTGTTTGGAAGGGTGTATTAGCGATGGAAATTAATCCTTTTGCACAAACAGATTCTTATTATGTAATTTGTCTTTATTCTGATGACTTGATTTTCACTGAAACTGACTCTGATTACCTTGGAACGCTTATAAAAGTGGCTGAAAAAATTATAACATTATATTGGTACCAATCAGAGGACGATAATATCGTATTTGAAGAAGCGAATTAATGGACAAGTTGTTTTACAAATATACTGTGTGGTAAAATATAGGTAGGAGGTGTTTCGTATGACTGAAACTTTAACTGTTAGACGTACAAGGAGAGCAAAAGGTGTACCAATGGCCCCTAAAGTGGCAGCTAAAAGAAATATCCTTGATGAAACTTACCCAGAGACAAAAGCTGTAATTCAACAATTGGTTAAAGAAGAAATGAAGAAACACGGCTACTCTAGGCAAAAGGATCCTTTTGTCAAAAAAATGAACAATGTTTTGACCCAATATACTAAAACCAACTTCTAAAACTCATAAGGATTTAATATACATTTGGACAAGATAACCGTTATAGGAGGGATTGTCTTGTCCATTGTTATTTTTCGGAAACGTAACAAACGTGCATTAACTCAAAAGCAGAAAATTCGCTTTGTTGATTCAGGTGAGAGAGCTTTTATCGACCGCGAGTATGTGTTTGATGTGTTCGAAAAGTATGGGTACAAAAGATCTGAAGATCAACTAATAAAAGAACTAAATGAATTATTCGAAAATCGCCGTTGATATATATTATCAATGGCTTTTTCTTTTTACTGGAGTTTCACATCATAGGACAAGTCTTCTCCCGCATAGGTTTACTGTGTAGGAGAGTGATTAGTGTGGGTAATCATAAGACGCAGTTCACCTTCATTTATAAGAAGCCAGTAAACCCGCAAAGAACCCAAGAAGAGGTAGTCCACGAACTCATTCAAACTACGATTCGGAAAGTCGTGGCAAAGTAAGTCTCTATTCGTTATAATGATTGTAGCAACCAAGCCCATAGCGTGATAGCTAGGGCTTTTTTATTACCACAGGAGGAAGCGTAATGAAGAACCAAATAACGGCGAGTTATGTGCGGGTATCATCAACAAAGGTCTCCCAGAAAGAGTCGCCCGAACACCAGCGGATGCTGTGTCAAGAAAAAGCACTAAAAGAAGGCTTTGAAATTGTATATACGTATGAAGACCGTTCATCTGGGACGAGTATAAACGGACGAGAAGATATCAAGAAGATGCTGGAAGATGCGAAGAAGGGAATGTTCAATACCTTACTGTTCGCTTCAATCTCTCGTTTTAGCCGTGATCAGTTGGATGCTATCACATTAAAGAGAACGTTCGTGGACGCCCTGGGAATTCGCTTAATATCCATTGAAGAAAATTATGATTCTGCTGTTGATAAAGATGAATTGAAGTTTACACTTTTTGCGATTATGGCTCAGCAGCAAGCCGAACAAATCAGTTTGGCTTCCAGGAGAGGTAAACGTCAATCTGCTAGAAAAGGAAATTACACAGGCTCCATTGCACCGTTTGGATACAATAAAGTAGTTTTGGAAAATAAGAAAACACTTGTGCCAAATGAATTTGCCGAGGTTGTGAAAAGGATATTTCACTTATATGTTCACGAAAACATGGGTGAACAAAACATCAGACAATATTTAAACGAAGAAGGAGTTCCCTCACCTAGAAATGGATTATGGGGAGTTAGCTCCGTTCAAAGAATATTACAAAACGAAGCCTATACAGGGCGAAATGTATACAACAAATATGAAGTGAAAAAGGTATATGACGACATAAATGATATGAACGACCGCAAAAAGAGACAGGTGCAACGAGAGAAAGAAGAATGGAATCGAAACGAAGAAAAGAATTGGGAAGCCATAATTGAAGATGACATTTTTGAGGAAGCACAGCGGTTACGATTAATAAGAGGAGGCGGGAAGCGAGGAGGAGCTAGACAGAGAGTCAATGTATTTGCTGGTTTTGTATTCTGCGGCCATTGTGGAAGCAGCATGGTGAGCATGAAGTCGAAGAACGGAAAGAACATGAGTGATGGAAGAGAGTATCGGCATTTGGTTTGCTCCAGAAGAAGGAGATTGGGTGAAAAGGGCTGTGAAAACAAGAAATATGTTCCGTATTATGGGTTTAGAGATGCAGTGATAAAAGAAGTCTCACAACGATTGAAGAACAGTATTGATATTGAGAAAGAAATAGAAGGATATCTGACTAGAGAGCAACCAAAGAAGAATGAATTTAACATAAATAAAGAGAAGTTGCATCACGAAAAAAACATTGAAATTAACCGTAAATTATTATTCGAACTTCGTAAACAAAAAATGTTAGACGAGAATATTGATGAAGAGCAATATCAATTCGAAAAAGAGCAGTATGAGAAAGAAATTCAAAAGAGCCAAAAGCGTTTGAAAGAACTGGAAACAAGGATTGAAAAACAGGAAAACAAAGAGGAGTACCACCAGGAAATTCGGGAAGCTCTTGAAGAACTAAGCAACCTTAGGTTTGAAAACTTTGAAGAGCTGCACTTAACATTAAAAAAATTAATTGATAAGCTGATTATTTTTTCTGATAATAAAGTGGAAATTCACACTGTATTGGATGCTGAATAATTTGTATTTCAAAACACATCTCGAATGCCATGCAAAAGCTTGGTGTAAAGGGGCGATCACAAGCTGTTGTAGAGCTCCTTCGAATGGGAGAGCTAGAACTTTAATTTAGACCGGCTATCCCTTCTGGGAGGCCGGTTATCACATTTATATTAGGAATATTTCATTATTGGATTTATTTCTGTCTTGAAATTTGTACGGAAAAAGGTGAAAATAAATGCACAAGGGCAGAAAACATCGTAAAAGCTTAAATGGGAGTGTTTATGAATGAAGCTGGAAGATCCTAAAACAAATGAAATAAATGATGTTGTAGCTGATATTGAAAAAGACTTAAGATACATATCCGGCATTATCAAGCAAAAAGGAAGGGAAATTCTAAGTGATTTTACCATTACCCCTCCTCAGTTTGTGGCTTTGCAATGGCTGTTTGAAGAAGGGGATATGACCATCGGCGAGCTGTCTAATAAAATGTATCTTGCATGCAGCACGACAACCGATCTTGTTGACCGAATGGAGAAAAACAGCCTTGTGAAAAGAGTGAAAGACCCAAATGACCGAAGAGTAGTCCGGATTCATCTGCTTGATGAAGGAGAGCGGATTATTGAAGAAGTTATTAAAAAACGCCAGGAGTACCTAAAAGAGGTCCTTAAAAATTCTTCACATAATGAGGTCTTGTTCTTAAAAGATAACTTAATGAAATTACACCATGATATGCGAGGAGAATGAGGCGGTACTTTTGAAACAACCTATAGGAATAATTGACTCCGGAGTGGGGGGCTTAACGGTTGCAAAAGAAATCATGCGGCAGCTGCCAAATGAAGATATTGTATACCTCGGAGATACAGCACGATGCCCGTACGGCCCGCGGCCTGGTGAAGAGGTGAAATCCTTTACCTGGCAAATGACGGAGTTCCTGCTTAAAGAAAACATTAAAATGCTTGTTATAGCCTGTAATACAGCTACTGCTGTCGCTCTGGAGGAAATACGAAGGGAACTGCCGATACCGGTTATCGGTGTCATTTTCCCAGGCGCAAGAACAGCTATTAAAGTGACGAAAAATCATATAATTGGTGTCATTGGCACAGAGGGCACCGTCAAAAGCAAGGCATATGAAAATGCGCTGATTCAGATATACAGCAGGTCTGCCGTGCATAGTCTGGCATGCCCAAAATTCGTTCCTCTTGTAGAGAGCGGGGAGTACGAAGGTTCAGTTGCCAAAAAAATAGTGGCTGAGACGCTTCAGCCCTTAAAAGGAAAAGGAATGGATACACTCATTCTTGGATGTACTCATTATCCTTTATTAGAACCAATTATTAAGAATGTAATGGGTAAAGAGGTAAAGGTCATCAGCTCAGGTGAGGAAACAGCAAGGGAAGCCAGTACCATACTGCATCACCATGGCCTGCTTAAAGCTGTGGATGAAAATCCGGAATATAAATTCTGTACAACTGGCTCCACGGCCATTTTTTCTAAAATTGCTTCCAAGTGGCTTGGGTTTACTGTCGATGCTGTAGAAAAAATTTCCCTTTAATAAATGCAGACACCTTCTGAACTTTTTCAGAAGGTGTTTTTTAAAGAAATTTGCACGTTATTTTTAGATTACTTTTTTAAAAAGCTCTGGTATCATGAAATTGAAAGAAAAACTATACTTAATTGAGTTGGTGATCAATTTGCTGGCACAAGCCGAAAACTATTTAAAAAAATATTTTGGATATACTTCTTTCCGCCCCGGCCAACAGGAAATTATTCAGAATATCCTCTCACAAACCAATACTCTTGGAATTCTTCCAACTGGAGGCGGAAAGTCAATCTGCTTTCAAATACCCGCTCTTGTACTCCCCGGAACGGCCATTGTGATTTCTCCTTTAATTTCCCTGATGAAAGATCAAGTAGATGCCCTTAGCACTGCAGGCATCCCGGCTGCTTATATAAACAGCACGTTGTCTTCTGCTGAGTATCAGCACATTGTGGCTGGAATACGCAAGGAAGAATATAAGCTCGTGTACGTGGCGCCGGAACGATTTGGGTCCATGGCCTTTTTGCAATTGTTAAACGATATTTCAATCAATTCAATCGTCTTTGATGAAGCACATTGTATTTCTCAATGGGGGCATGATTTCCGCCCAAGTTATCGTTCTGTTGTCTCAGAGCTTAGCAATCTGCACCAGAAACCTGTAATAGCTGCTTTGACTGCAACAGCAACACGGGATGTCGCGGAGGACATCCGCAGGCTTCTGAACATCGGCGAGGAAAATACGTTTATTACTGGTTTTGCAAGGGATAACCTCTCCTTTCACGTATTGAAAGGTGTTAACAAAAGAGATTTTCTATTGCAGACCATAAATAAACATAAAAACGAAGCGGGAATTATTTATACTTCAAGCCGCAGGGAGACAGATCAGCTGTACCAATTCTTAAAAGGCAAGAACTGCTCAGTTGCCAAATATCATGCAGGCTTAAAGGAAGAAGAACGAAAAAAAGCACAGGATGATTTTGTATACGATGAATCAAATATTATGGTCGCAACAAATGCTTTTGGAATGGGGATTGATAAATCCAATGTCAGATATGTCATCCACTATAATCTTCCGCGGAACATTGAAGCTTATTATCAGGAAGCGGGAAGGGCAGGAAGAGATGGAGAGGATAGCATATGTTATTTGCTGTTTGCTCCTCAGGATATCCAGCTGCAGAAATTTTTGATTGAGGAGAGCAGTCTGGATCCACGGAAAATGGAGCAGGAATACAGCAAGCTAAAGGATATGGTTAATTACTGCCACACAGAGAAATGCCTTCAATCCTATATCATTGATTATTTTGATGAGAATGCCGAACCGATCCTCTGCGGCAAATGCAGCAGCTGTCTGGATGAACGGACAAGCATCGATATTACTCAGGAAGCTTTAATGATTTTTTCGTGCATTAAGCGGATGGAAGAAAGATTTGGCGTTACTTTGACTGCACAGGTTTTGAAGGGCTCAAGTAATAAAAGAATCCGTGAGCTTAATTTTAATAAACTTTCCACATTTGGACTGATGAAAAACCGCAAAGAAAAAGAGATTGCCGAGATGATCAACTATCTGCTGGCAGAGGATTATCTGATTTTAACAGATGGAAAATATCCGACTGTTAGGCTGTCAGCAAATGCAATTCCTGTCTTGAAAGGACAGAAGAAACTATCCATGAAAATTAATGTGCCTGTACCTGTTCAGGAAGCAGATGAAAATATTGAACTTTTTGAGATCCTGAGGATGCTCAGGAAAAAGATTGCAGATGAAGAAAATGTTCCTCCTTTTGTTGTGTTTGCTGATACCGCATTAAAAGAAATGTGCCGCTATTTTCCAGTAAGCAAAGACATGATGTTAAATATTAAAGGTGTAGGGCAAATGAAGTTTGATAAGTATGGGGAATACTTTATTGAGGCAATCAAAGAATTTGCCGAAGAACATAATATTTCCCCTATGCCTGCAGCAGATACGCCTTCAATGTCAGAGGAAGTACAAGATGACCGTCCTAGCTACCAGATTTCCTTTGATTATTTTAAGAATGGAAATTCCATAAGGGAAATAGCCAAAAAGCGAAACTTTTCCCCTATAACGATTCAGGAGCACATCTTCCGCTCGATCAAAGAAGGCAATGCGATTGACTGGTCAGATATTTTCGATGAAACGGAAGAAAAGCTTGTTTTACAGGCAGCTGAAAAAGCTGGAAGAGATAAGCTTAAGCCAATTAAAGAAGAACTTCCGGATGAAATAGATTATTTTAAAATCAAAGCTGTCCTGGTAAAAGACGAACTGCAGAAGCAAAATTGAAGCTCCTTATTGGGGCTTCTTTTTATATGTTTGTATGGCAGCCATACTTCAGATTGTCCAAATTTGTCAAAAATCTATTAACACTTTTATCCCAAAAGACGGTCTAAATTACAAATAGGCTCGTATACATGTAGTACAAACTGTCTCAGGGGGGATTATGTATGTCTATAAATAAAAAAACGTCGATAGTGTCAGCTGTGCTGGTTTCATCTGTATTATTATCAGGCTGCGGATTGTTCGGAAGCCAGGGGAAAGAAAAGGTCGATCCGCCAAAAGCAGTATCTTACACTGATGAAGGCGAAAGTGTTGCTGAAGAAACAACAGGAAAAGAAACAGCTGAAAATGAAGAGGGTGTTACGGCAAATCTTAAAACAGAGCTTTACTTGATTGATAAAAATGGGTATGTTGTTCCCCAGACAATCGATCTTCCAAAAACAAATTCAGTTGCTACCCAGGCGTTAGAGTACCTGGTGGAGAACGGTCCTGTTACAGAACTTCTTCCTAATGATTTCAGAGCAGTCCTTCCTGCTGATACAAAAGTTTCTGTAAATATTAAAGATAAAGTGGCAACTGTCGATTTTTCAAAAGAATTTCAGGAATATGCTAAAGAAGATGAAAAGAGAATTCTCCAATCCGTTACCTGGACACTCACGCAATTTGATTCCATTGATAAAGTCAAGCTGACATTAAACGGACATGAACTAAAAGAGATGCCTGTGAATGGCACACCGGTCAGTTCGGCGTTAACGAGAGCCAATGGAATAAACATGGATACAACGGAAGTAGTAGATATCACGAATACGAAGCCGGTGACCGTTTATTATCTGGGCGGGGATGAAGAAAACTATTATTACGTGCCTGTTACCAAGCGTGTAAGCAATGATATGGACAATAAAGTTGAAGCGGTTGTATCCGAACTGATAAAAGGGCCGAACTATGCATCCAATCTGGTGACAGATTTCCTTCCGGATGTAGAGCTGCTTGAATCTCCAAAAATTGAAGAAGGAAAAGTCACATTAAACTTCAATGAAAATGTTTTCAGCAGCTTTGAAGAGAAAATGATCTCCAAGCATTTGCTGAACGCACTTGTCCTTTCCCTAACTGAACAAAAGGGTATCGAAAGCGTGGCTGTTACTGTTGATGGCAAAGCAGAGATTGTTAATGAAGATGGGGAAAAACTATCAGAGCCTGTAACACGCCCTGAAAATGTGAATACAGGAAGTTTTTAATATAGCAGATTTTGTTATACTATATAGTAACGGGAAAAAGAGGTTGGCATATAATGCCGCCTCTTATTTGTTGGTAAAATAGGCATGCCAATATTACTGGGCAAATACCCAGGTTCAATATAAACAAATGAAGGGGGAAATCAGCTTATGCGCGCAGATGGACGTGAACCAAAGCAGCTTAGGCCAATACATATTGAAACTGATTATTTAAAGCATCCTGAGGGCTCTGTACTCATTACGGTGGGAGACACAAAGGTAATTTGTACAGCAAGCATTGACGAAAGGGTCCCGCCTTTTATGAGAGGACAGGGGAAAGGCTGGATAACAGCTGAATATTCCATGCTTCCGAGGGCTACAGAACAGAGAAATATCAGGGAATCAGCAAAAGGAAAAATTTCTGGGAGAACAATGGAAATTCAGCGCCTGATCGGCCGTGCACTCCGCGCAGTAGTGGATCTTGATGCACTTGGCGAAAGAACGGTATGGCTTGATTGCGACGTGATACAGGCTGATGGTGGGACACGGACAGCTTCCATTACAGGAGCCTTTATTGCAATGGCACAGGCAATGGATAAGCTATACAACAGCAAGAAGCTTTCAAGTTATCCGATTAATGATTTCCTTGCGGCCACAAGCGTGGGGATTCTTACTGATAAGCAGGCTGTTGTGGATTTGAATTATATTGAAGATTCCTCTGCTGAAGTGGATATGAATGTCGTCATGACCGGCAGCGGGGAATTTGTAGAACTTCAGGGAACTGGAGAAGAAGCGACTTTTTCTTATGCGCAGCTGCAGGAAATGCTCAGTGCTGCACAGGGAGGGATATCAGAGCTGCTTGAACTTCAGAAGTCAGCACTAGGAGAGAATATCTCAGGAAGCATTCAAAGCAAACGAGAAAAGCTTGAGGGGAGGGTATAATAATGCAGGAAGTCATAATTGCAACTAAAAATGCAGGCAAAGCGAGAGAGTTTGAGAGGATGTTCAAGCCTCTTGGCTATGAAGTCAAAACCCTGCTGGATTATCCCGAATTTCAGGATGTTGAGGAGACTGGAAGCACATTTGAAGAGAATGCCATTCTTAAAGCGGAAGCCGTGTCTAAAGCTTTTGGAAGAATGGTCATTGCAGATGATTCAGGCTTGATCATTGATGCGCTTGGAGGGAAGCCGGGCATCTATTCCGCCCGCTATGCAGGCGAGGAAAAAAACGATCAGAAAAATATGGACAAAGTTCTCGTTGAGCTCGAATGCGTTCCGGATCATAAACGGCAGGCACGCTTCTTTTGCGCTCTTGCCATCGCTGCTCCCGGTAAAACGACTGCAACCGCTGCAGGAACTTGTGAAGGGCATATTTTAAGAGAAAAAAGAGGGACTTATGGATTTGGCTATGATCCTATTTTCTTTGCAGAAGAAAAAAACAAAGCAATGGCTGAATTAATGCCTGAGGAAAAAAGCCAGATCAGTCACAGAGCGAATGCTCTCCAAAAGCTTGAGGAGCTGCTTCCTTCTTTCGTGGCAGGAGCTGAAAACTCATGAAAGTTCTGATTGTCAGCGATAGCCATGGATTAACCTCTGAACTCAGCCAAATTCGTGAAATACATCCTGATATGGATATAATGATTCACTGCGGGGATTCGGAGCTTCAGGCTGATCATGAATCATTAAAAGGCTACGCTGCTGTAAGAGGCAATTGCGATTTTGACGCAGCATTTCCGGAGGATAGGATAGAAGAGGCTGGAGGATTCCGCTTTTTTGTCACACATGGCCATAAATATTCCGTTAAGTCCACTTTAATGAATTTGTCGTACAGGGCACGTGAATTGAAGGCAGATATCGTATGTTTTGGCCATTCACATAGTCTGGGAGCTGAAATGTCTGAGGGGATATTATTTATAAATCCTGGAAGCATAAAGCTTCCAAGAGGAAGAAATGAAAAGACATATGTCATACTGGAAAAACGGGGAAAAGATGTTACACTGGATGTGTATGATGTTTCCAATGGGAAAATTCCTGATCTGACACAAGAATTTTCTCTGGTAAAAAGCGATTAATTTGAATATAATAACTGAGGGAAGCCAGTCTTCCCTCAATAATAAAAAAATATTTTACAAAGTGTTGACTTCTTAACATTTGTTTAATATAATAAATCTTGTCGTTGAGTTAATAAATCTCAATCAGGTAAATAATTTCAAAATGTCCCAGTAGCTCAGCCGGATAGAGCAACGGCCTTCTAAGCCGTCGGTCGGGAGTTCGAATCTCTCCTGGGACGCCATTTACACATCTGGAAACACTACATATCTTACCGAACTTTACTCACCTTTTAGGTGGGTTTTTTTGTTTTATAAATAAAGTTTTAATGGCAGGAACCTGCCAGCTGTTTTTAAATTGCCTCTTACACCTCTTCAGCAGTGTTATCTCCCTCATCAAAAAAATATAAAAATTTTTTTGTCCTATGAAATGTGAATATATCAACAATGTAAGCGGATACACAAAAACAGATTAATCTAAATTATCAAATAATTCATAAAAAGGGTGTTGACGGCTGATAAAAATGGGCGTAAGATAGTCCTCAATATAAGAAATTTACACCAACAACTATAAACTTCATCCAAGTGAAATCTATCTCGTTATATGAAAATTTGGGTTTTTTTTAATCTATCAATTCAATGATTTAAAGCGTTATTGTATTGAGGTTAATCTCAGAATAGGAAAAGCGTAGAAGAGGATAAGTAGTTTTATGACAGGCATTCACAGAGAGCCGGATCTGCTGAAACCCGGTAATGCCCTCTTAAAATGAACTCACCTCTGAGCGCAGTCCTGAAAGTGGATCGACTAGGGGCTGCCGGGTGTTCTTCACCCGTTATCAAAACGAACAGCACATCGCTGTTCATGAGTGCACGCATCATAAGCGTGAATCAGGGTGGTACCGTGGAACAGGTGATCAAAGCCTTTTCATCCCTTATACCTACAATCGTTAGGTTTCTTTAGGGGTGGAAGGGCTTTTTATATTGGAGTTTAAAACATGAGGAGGTTATCAACAAATGCTGCAGGAAGCTGCCTTAACAGAAACAAAAACGGAGACATATCCTGTCACCGGCGCTGATCTGTTATTAAAAGCCTTGGAGAAAGAAAATGTTGAAGTGATTTTTGGTTATCCTGGAGGAGCTGTTCTTCCACTTTACGACAAGCTGTATCATTCAAAGATTCTTCATGTGCTGCCGCGTCATGAACAGGGAGGAATTCATGCTGCTGAAGGGTATGCCCGGATATCTGGAAAGCCTGGTGTCGTAATTGCCACTTCAGGACCAGGAGCCACTAATATTGTTACCGGTCTTGCAGACGCAATGATGGATTCACTTCCGCTGATTGTATTTACAGGCCAGGTAGCAACGGGAGTCATTGGGTCAGACGCCTTTCAGGAGGCAGATATCCTGGGGATAACCACTCCAATTACAAAATACAATTATCAGGTCCGCAGCATTGAAGATATTCCGAGAATCGTTAAAGAAGCTTTTTATATAGCTTCAACCGGCAGGCCAGGACCAGTGCTGATTGATATCCCTAAAGACATCGCTGCAGGAGTTTCAGATCAGCCTGAGAAAGAAACGGAAGTGAATCTGCCGGGGTATCAGCCGACATTAAAACCAAATTACCTTCAAATAAGAAAATTAACTGAAGCAGTCAGCAGATCGAAAAAGCCTGTCATCCTGGCTGGTGCCGGCGTGCTCCATGGAAGAGCATCCAAAGAGTTAAAAGATTACGCAGAACAGCAGCAAATACCTGTTATCCACACACTTCTGGGCCTCGGCGGATTCCCGGCAAATCATCCATTATTCATCGGCATGGCCGGTATGCACGGCTGTTATGCAGCCAATATGGGACTTACAGAATGTGATTTGCTGATAAATATTGGAGCCCGTTTTGATGACAGATTAACAGGGAATTTACAGCATTTTGCACCACATGCAACAGTCGCCCATATTGATATTGACCCTGCTGAAATCGGCAAAAATGTTCCAACGTCCATTCCAATTGTGGCAGATGCAAAAGAAGCTCTTCGGCAGCTGATTCTGCAGGATGGAAAGCCGCCGGCCCATAAAGAATGGATGGAAACCATCTTGAGGTGGCAGGAGGAATATCCATATTACTATGATAAAGAATCCGTACAGCTGAAACCCCAGAAAGTCATGGAAATGCTTCATTCGAAGACGGAAGGGAATGCCATCGTCGTAACAGATGTAGGACAGCATCAAATGTGGGCAGCCCAATACTATCGCTTTAATAAAGCAGACAGATGGGTGACATCAGGAGGACTTGGAACAATGGGATTTGGTTTCCCGGCAAGTATCGGAGCTCAGCTGGCTGACCCGGAAGCATGCGTACTCGCCATTTGCGGAGATGGAGGATTCCAAATGTCAACACAGGAGCTTGCTATCATTCAGGAACTGAATCTGCCGGTGAAAATTATTATTTTTAATAATATGGCCCTTGGCATGGTCCGGCAGTGGCAGGAGATCTTTTATGAATCCCGTTTTTCTCACAGCAAAATCCCGGTACAGCCTTCTTTCGTAAAATTGGCAGAAGCTTACGGGATAAAAGGATATGTCATTCAATCTGAAGCAGAGGCTGAAGAAGTATTGGATGAAGTGCTTCATAACCGAGAACCAGTGCTTATCGATTTCAGGGTGGATCCGGATGAAAACGTGTATCCGATGATCGCACCAGGAAAAGGACTTCATGAAATGGCAGGTGTAAAACCATGAAACGTATCATATGCCTGACTGTTATGAATCGGCCGGGTGTTCTAAACAGAATTACTAATCTATTTTCCAAAAGAAACTTTAATATTGAAAGCATTTCAGTCGGCCTGTCCGAACATGAAGGGATGTCGCGAATCACTTGTGTGGTCCATGTTGAGGACTCCGGTGCCAGCGAACAAATTACGAAACAGCTGAATAAACAAATCGATGTGATAAAAGTAACGGATATCACGGATCAGTCGATTGTCGCCAGAGAGCTTGCCCTTATTAAAGTTCAGGCAGTCCCGTATACAAGAAATGAGATTTACTCTTTAATTGAACCTTTCAGAGCTTCTGTTATAGATGTCAGCAAGGATAGCATGACCGTTCAGATTACAGGTGAATCTGATAAGGTTGAAGCTTTTATTGAACTCATTAAACCATATGGAATCAAAGAACTTGCCAGGACGGGAACAACGGCATTCCCTAGAGGAACACAGCGTACGTCCCAGCAGTCCAAGTCATACTCTATTGTTTAAAAAAAACATTATAAATATTAAAAACTTATTCGGAGAGGGAGATAAAACATGGCGAAAATGTATTATAACGGAGATGCAAATGCAGCGTATTTAAACGGAAAGAAGGTAGCGGTCATCGGATATGGATCCCAGGGACATGCACATGCCTTAAATATGAGGGACAGCGGGGTTGAGGTTGTCATCGGCCTTCGGAAAGGGAAGTCATGGGAAAAAGCAGAAGAAGACGGTTTCCAGGTATATCCGGTCGGTGAGGCAGCAGCGCAGTCTGATGTAGTGATGATCCTCTTGCCGGATGAACTGCAGCCAAAAGTATACAAGGAAGAAATCGAACCCAATTTATCAAACCAGGCATTAATGTTTGCCCATGGATTTAATATTCATTTTAATCAGATCGTGCCTCCAAAAGAGTGTGATGTACTTCTTGTAGCACCGAAAGGACCAGGACATTTAGTCAGAAGAACATATGAACAGGATGCAGGTGTTCCAGCCCTGTTTGCAGTCCATCAGGACGTTACAGGGGAAGCGAAGGAACTGGCTCTTTCTTACGCTAAAGCCATTGGATCTCTTCGTGCAGGTGCCCTGGAAACGACTTTTAAAGAAGAAACCGAGACAGATTTGTTTGGCGAACAGGCAGTGCTGTGCGGAGGGCTGACTTCTTTGGTGAAAGCAGGATTTGAGACTCTGACAGAAGCAGGCTATCAGCCGGAACTGGCATACTTTGAATGTTTACATGAACTAAAACTCATTGTTGACCTTATGTATGAGGGCGGTCTTGAAGGAATGCGCTATTCCATCTCAGATACAGCTCAATGGGGAGATTTTGTCAGCGGTCCGCGGGTAGTTGACGCAAGAGTGAAAGAAGAAATGAAGGCAGTGCTTAAAGATATCCAGGAAGGGAATTTTGCAAAAGGGTGGATTTTGGAGAACCAGGCAAATAGACCGGTATTCAATGCTGTAAATCAGAGAGAGAATGAGCATCCGATCGAGCAGGTGGGAAGAGAACTCCGCAAAATGATGCCGTTTGTAAATAGCAGCAAGAAGAAAGAAGTGGTCGTAAGTGGCAACAATTAAAATATTTGATACTACATTAAGAGATGGCGAACAATCTGCCGGTGTAAACCTTAATTTTTCGGAAAAATTAGAAATCGCCAGGCAGCTGGAGCGTTTGAACGTTGATATTATTGAGGCAGGCTTCCCTGCAGCGTCTAAAGGAGATTTTGCATCCGTACAGAATATTGCCCAGACGATTAAAAATTGCTCGGTCACAGGATTGGCAAGAGCAGTTATCTCTGATATAGATGCTGCATGGGGAGCTTTAAAGGATGGAGCTGAGCCAAGGATACATACATTTCTGGCAACCTCTCCAATCCACAGGCAGTATAAGTTAAGGAAGACGAAAGAAGAAGTGGTTGAAACAGCAGTTGAAACTGTTAAGTATGCTGCTTCCAAATTCCCGATCGTCCAATGGTCTGCAGAGGATGCTACGAGGACAGAACTGCCTTTTCTTGCAGAGATCATTGAAAAGGTCATTCAGGCCGGTGCGGGAATCATCAACATACCGGATACAGTTGGATACACAACACCACAGGAGTACGGCGAAATTTTTCAATATTTAAGAAATCATGTTCCTTCCATTGATAAAGTATCCTTGTCAGCTCATTGCCATGATGACTTGGGCATGGCAATAGCAAATTCGCTGTCAGCTATAGAAAATGGAGCAACACAGATTGAGGGCACGATTAATGGAATTGGTGAAAGAGCCGGGAATGCGGCACTTGAGGAGCTGGCAGTAGCCCTATATATCCGGAATGATCATTATCAGGCTTCAACCCGTCTGAATCTTCAGGAAATCAGCAGAACGAGCAGTTTGATCAGCAAGCTGACAGGTATGGTGGTGCCAGCCAACAAAGCAATTGTTGGCAGGAATGCTTTTGCACATGAATCAGGTATACACCAGGATGGGGTATTGAAGGAAAAAACAACGTATGAAATTATTTCCCCTGACCTGGTCGGATTCCAATCCAATTCCATGGTGCTTGGAAAACATTCCGGACGCCATGCATTTAAAAACCGGCTTATGGAACTGGGGCTTGAAGTAGCAGATGAAGAAGCGAACCGGCTGTTCACAGTTTTTAAAGATTTGGCCGACCGCAAGAAAGAGATGACAGACGATGACCTTGCAGCCATCGTACTTGAAGAAAAGCTCTCCAAGGAGCAGCGGTTCTATGATTTGATCGGAATCCAAATCCAGTATGGAACCAACTCTGTTCCGACGGCAACTGTTACCCTGTCAGGATCAAACAACGAAGTAATCCAGGAAGCCGGTACTGGAGCAGGAAGCATTGAGGCGCTGTATAACACATTGGAAAAGTGCCTGAATGGAACAGCTAACCTTCTGGATTACCGTATCCAATCCGTTGGGGCCGGAAGAGACGCTTTAGCTCAGGTTTATGTAAAGCTGAACTATGAAGGAATGGAAACCAGCGGCCGCGGTTTAGCCCAGGATGTGCTTGAGGCTTCCTCAAAAGCTTACTTGAATGCTGTTAATAGAGTCATATATATGAGAGAAAAAGCGCAGGCGGTAGAGGCAAATTGATCGGGGAAGCGGGAGATTCCGCAGGTGAAGGCGGAAGGTCTCCTGTTCCTTCCCCCGAAAAGCAAATGCGCGGCAGAAATAAAATAAGAAATAATCTATAAAACAATAAATCAGACGGAGGGATTAAAAATGAAAAAACGTATCGCAGTACTTCCAGGAGATGGGATCGGCAAAGAAGTGGTGAAGGGTGCAATTGAAGTCCTGCAGGCTGTTGGTGAACGGTTTGGACATCAATTCCAATTTTCATATGGCAAAATCGGCGGTTCTGCTATAGATGCAGCCGGAACCCCGCTGCCTAATGAAACGCTTGAGCTTTGCAAAGAAAGCGATGCGGTCATGCTGGGAGCGGTTGGCGGGCCTAAATGGGACCGGCAGCCTCCCCACCTTCGTCCGGAAAAGGGTCTCTTAAGAATCCGCAAGGAATTAAATCTATATGCCAATTTGCGGCCAACTCAATATTATTCAAGCCTTTCCGATACGTCTCCATTAAAAAATGAAGTAATTGAAGGCGTGGATATGCTGATGGTCAGAGAATTAACCGGCGGACTTTATTTTGGAAAGCCAAGCGAAAGGACACAGCAAAACGGAAAAGATGCTGTCGTGGACACTTTGTTTTATCAAAAAGAAGAAATGCGCCGTGTCATTAAGCTGGCGTTCGAACTTGCAGGAAAGCGGCGTGGCAAGGTGACTTCTGTTGACAAGGCCAATGTCCTGGAATCCAGCCGAATGTGGAGAGAAGTTGCAGAGGACATTGCAAAGCAATATCCGAATGTGGTTCTTGAACATATGCTTGTTGATAATGCCGCTATGCAAATGATTAAAAACCCGAAAAGATTTGATGTTGTCGTAACAGAGAATATGTTCGGTGATATTCTGAGCGATGAAGCCTCTGTATTGACCGGTTCTCTAGGGATGCTTCCTTCGGCCAGCATTTCGGAAAACGGACCTTACTTATACGAACCAATTCATGGTTCAGCACCGGATATCCAAGGGAAGAATGCAGCTAATCCAATTGCCATGATTTTATCGGCAGCCATGATGCTCCGTTTATCCTTCGGAATGGAAGAGGAAGCTGAAGCGGTTGAAAATGCAGTTAATCAAGTGCTTGAAGCCGGCTATCGTACGAGAGATATTGTTTCATTTGGAAAAAAGGTTGTCACTACTTCTGAAATGATTGAAGAAGTGAAGGCTACCCTTTTGGATAACGAGGCTATTCTTAATATCATGGGGGCTTATGCATAAGAGCTGAGAGATGGCTGCTGGACACTGGTTCAGCTGATTTTAAACTTGAGACACGGCCATCATCGGCCGTGTTTCTTTTAAAAAGGAGTGGAGCAGAATGGGAAAATCAATAATAGATAAGATTTGGGAAAAGCATGTAGTCCACAGGGAAGAAGGAAAGCCGGATTTGATGTACATAGACCTCCACTTAGTGCATGAAGTTACATCCCCTCAGGCATTTTCCGGTCTAAGAATGAAAAGCAGGAAAGTGAGAAGGCCTGATAAAACGTTTGCTACAGTTGACCACAATGTTCCTACTGATAACCGAAAAGTCATCAAAGATTCTGTTGCATTAAACCAGATGACCACTTTGGAAAAAAACTGTCTGGAATTCGGCATCCCTCTTGCAGGGCTGGACAGTCCTGAACAGGGTATAGTTCATGTGATCGGGCCGGAGCTGGGGCTTACTCAGCCAGGCATGACGATTGTTTGCGGGGACAGCCATACATCCACCCATGGAGCTTTTGGATCAATAGCCTTTGGCATCGGCACAAGTGAAGTTGAGCATGTCCTGGCTACCCAGACTTTATGGCAGAGCAAGCCTAAAACATTAAAACTGGAGATAAACGGCGAGCTTAAAAAAGGTGTCACTGCTAAAGATGTCATCCTTTATATTATTGCCAAAAATGGAATTGGTTTTGGTACAGGCCATATTATTGAATATTGCGGGGAGACGATTGCAAAGATGTCAATGGAAGAAAGAATGACAATTTGCAATATGTCCATTGAAGGAGGGGCAAAAGCGGGGCTTGTTGGTCCTGATGAAACAACGTTTGCGTATCTTCAAGGACGAAAGTATGCGCCAAAAGGAGCAGGATTTCAGGATGCAGTCGAGAATTGGAATGAGCTTGTATCTGATTCTGATGCACAATACGATAAAACCATTCAAATTGATGCCGCAGATATTGCGCCCATGGTCAGCTGGGGCACAAATCCATCAATGACTTCCAAGGTGAATGAACAAATTCCAAAACTTGAGGAATGCAAAAACGAGCTTGAACAAAAATCACTATCAAGAGCACTAGAATATATGGGACTGCAGGAAGGCCAAAAAATTGAAGACATTCAAATTCAGCATGTTTTTATAGGGTCCTGCACGAATTCCCGGCTGGAAGACCTGAAACTGGCAGCTGAAATCATTAGAGGGAAGAAGGTTCATCCCCATGTCCGTGCACTTGTTGTACCAGGTTCACAGCAGGTCAAGAAGCAGGCAGAAGCAGATGGACTGGACCTTATCTTTAAGCAGGCAGGATTTGAATGGAGGGAATCAGGCTGCAGCATGTGTTTGAGCATGAATAATGATATTGTGCCAAACGGCGAGCATTGTGCGTCGACATCAAACCGTAATTTTGAAGGACGCCAGGGATCAGGGGCCAGAACACACCTTGTCAGCCCTTTAATGGCGGCCGCGGCAGCTATATACGGACATTTTGTGGACGTAAGTGCTTTGCTAAGTGCAGAGACTGTCCATTAAGAAGGAGGAGAACTAATGAGCGGATTTAAAACACTTCAGGGAAAAGCAGCTGCAATGGATAGGGCCAATGTGGATACTGATCAGATTATCCCCAAGCAATTTCTAAAAAGAATTGAGAAAACAGGATTTGGACAATATCTTTTTTATGACTGGAGATTTACGAAAGAAGGGCTGCCTAACCCGGAGTTTGAGCTGAATAAGACGGAAAATCAGGGTGCTTCCATCCTCATTGCAAATGAAAATTTCGGCTGCGGATCTTCCCGTGAGCATGCGCCATGGGCTTTGAGAGATTATGGCTTCAAAGTAATTATTGCACCTTCGTTTGCGGATATCTTCCATCAAAATTGCTTGAAAAATGGACTTCTGCCAATCACTCTGCCGGCAGAAACAGTCGAATATTTGCTCGAACGAGCTCAAAGCCAGCAGTATGATTTGAAGGTTGATTTGCAGAATGGAATTGTTGAAGATGAATATAATTTTTCAGCATCATTCACAATTAATGAATACTGGAAAAAAATGCTGATAAACGGCTGGGATGAAATAGAGATTACTCTTCAATTGGAAAGCAGCATTTCAAGTTTCGAAGAAAAACGGTTTGCGGTACAGTAGGCATTTATGAAAGATTCATGGCATGAAACCATGAATCTTTTTGTTTTTGTGCTATTTCATGCTACACTAACTTCAAAAATATAGTTGAGGCGGTTTTAGCATGGGAAAGCGGGAACAGAAAAAACAAAAAAATAAAATCATTCTATTTCCCGGCCTTGAGAAACGACTGCTGGAAAAGGGGCTTGAGTCCTTTCAGCAGAAAAGGTATAAAGAATCAATCCGATTCTTTGAAGAAGCGCTGGATATGGAGCCTGAGAATACGGATGTTCATATTGGGCTCGTTTTGGCATATTATGAAGCCGGAGCTTTGGAAAAGGCAAAAGAACTGGCTAATAAAATGCTCCAGACAGGCATAGGGGATTACATACAAGTAATGGATCTTTATTTAATGATCCTGGTGCAGCTGCATCAATACAGTGAGATTAATGCAACGATCGAGGTTTTGCTTGAAGAAAGGGAGATCCCGAAGGAGAAATTTGAGCATTTTAGCAGAATGCTTGAGTTCAGCAGAAAGATGGCTGCTTCACCTTCTGAAACTGAGATTGAAGCACCCGATCTGGAGGAATTTAACAGCAGGAAGCTCAATCTGTTTTCCTTTAAGAATCAGCATGAACAAATGCAGATTGCTGCACAGCTGGCAGAACATAACATCAGGCCTTATCTGGAAGATATTAAAGTCTATTTGGAAGCGAAGGATGGAAATCCTTTTTTTAAAACGATGCTGTTGAATGTACTTTCTGAGCATGGGTATGAAAAATATGTAACGATTCGGAAGTTTGATAAAAGCCTTCGGGTAAATCCTGCTGAACTGCCACCTGTTCATCAGCAGCCGATGCTATTAAAAATAGTCAATAAACTGGAGAATCAGCTCGAGCAGGAAGACCCGGTACTATTTGAAAATACAAAGAGCATTGCAGAAAGGCACTTCTTCCTGCTTTATCCGCATGAAGCTCCGCCGGAGAATGCTGCGTCCTGGGCTGCGGCATACCATATGCTCTCAAATGAGTATCATGGCTTAAACAGTTCGTTAAGCAAGCTTGGTGATATTTATGATGCTCCTGAAGAGGAAATAGAAGAGGCTCTTGCCTTTATCAGAAAGATAGAA
Source organism: Cytobacillus sp. SAFR-174 (assembly GCF_051964675.1). Taxonomy (NCBI): domain Bacteria; kingdom Bacillati; phylum Bacillota; class Bacilli; order Caryophanales; family Bacillaceae; genus Cytobacillus; species Cytobacillus sp. SAFR-174. The sequence continues at coordinate 176,753 of NZ_JBQCMZ010000007.1, forward strand.
GAAATTTCTTATCCCAATATTTAGCCTTCATTGTTGAAAGACAGGGAGTGTGTGTTATAATATAATGGTTGTATTATGTGTATATATACATTTTAATTAAATGGATATGCCTTGAAAAAACAAGAGATATTCATAACATTCTGTCATGAATGAAATGATAATAGATTTTTGGAGGGAAATGATTGTATGTCTGCTAAATTTGAAAAGTTAGAAGGGAACCGCGGGGTTCTTACAATTGAAGTAGATGCAGAGAAAGTAACCGAAGGTTTGGACGCTGCATTCAAAAAAGTAGTTAAGCAGGTAAATGTACCTGGATTCCGTAAAGGTAAAATGCCTCGCGGAATGTTTGAAAAGCGTTTCGGAGTTGAATCTTTATACCAGGATGCAGTGGATTATCTTCTTCCGGAAGCATATGCTAATGCAATTGATGAAACTGGAATTGAGCCTGTTGATCGCCCTGAAATCGATGTTGAGCAAATCGAAAAAGGAAAAAGCCTTATCTTCAAAGCTACAGTAACTGTTAAGCCTGAAGTAAAGCTTGGCGAATACAAAGGTCTTGAAGTGAAGCAGCTTGACACAAACGTTACAGAAGAAGATGTTAACAATGAGTTAACTTCCCTTCAGGAAAGACAAGCTGAGCTGGCTGTTAAAGAAGAAGGCAAAGCAGAGAACGGCGATACAGTTGTTATGGACTTTGAAGGATTCGTTGATGGTGAAGCTTTCGAAGGCGGAAAAGCTGAGAACTACTCTTTAGAACTTGGTTCAGGACAATTCATCCCTGGATTTGAAGAGCAGCTGATTGGTACTGCTGCCGGAGAATCTAAGGATGTTGAAGTTTCTTTCCCAGAGGAATACCATGCAGCTGAGCTAGCTGGCAAGCCTGCAACTTTTAAAGTAACTGTACATGAAATCAAAACAAAACAGCTTCCTGAGCTGAATGATGAGTTTGCTAAAGATGCAGACGAAGAAGTGGAAACTTTGGATGCATTAAAAGAAAAAATTAAAACTCGCTTAGAAGAAAGCAAAAAGCATGAAGCTGAGCACCATGTCCGCGACACTGTTGTTGAAGCAGCAGCTGCTAATGCAGAAATGGAAATCCCGGCTGCAATGGTTGATACTGAAGTTAACCGCATGATGCAGGAGTTCGAACAGCGTCTTCAAATGCAAGGCATGAACCTTGAACTATACTTCCAGTTCTCCGGACAGGATGAAGCAGCACTGCGCGAGCAAATGAAAGAGGAAGCTGAAAAGCGCGTCCGCGTTAACCTGACTCTTGAAGCAATTGCAAAAGCTGAAAACATCGAAGTAAGCGATGAAGAAGTTTCAGAAGAACTTAACAAAATGACAGAAATGTACAACATGTCTGCTGACCAGATCACACAAGCTCTTGGAAGCCTTGAAGGCCTAAAAGCAGATCTTCAAATTAAAAAAGCAGTAGATTTCCTTGTGGAAAATAGCAAGACTGTTGCATAATAGAAGTAGTAGTAAACAAGGCGCGAGTTTATCGTGCCTTGTTTTATACCATCAAGACCATACATAATGAAAATCTCCCTTGTACCTTTTGCCTGGTGAAAAGTTTTACGGCATATTGCACATGGACAGGAATACAAATACATATAAATAGATAATTTAATTATCGGTCCAGAGGGCCGACTTAATTTAGCCATTTTTGGTTAAGCTTATGAAAGTACATATAAAATTCAGCCTGGATTATCTTTGCGAAGTCCCATCACATGCATGCATACATAATTGAAATGTTTTAAGAGTTATCATTTCCTGTCCACTGTAAAAATGTGTTACAATGCAATACATAACTGCCGAAGGTTTTGATTTTTACGAAAGTGTGAATGGATTAAATAGGCCTGTCTGCAAGTGCAATGACACAGCGTCCGCTTTAATTTCCAACCTTTCTATGGCTGAATAAAGAACTAATTGCATGTGATTTCGCAAGCTTTATATATTGTTTAGAAGTTTTTTCAAGGGGTGAAGGATTTGTTTAAATTTAATGACGAAAAAGGGCAATTGAAGTGTTCTTTCTGTGGCAAGACACAGGATCAGGTCCGCAAACTTGTTGCTGGGCCTGGAGTTTATATATGTGATGAATGCATTGAGCTTTGCACTGAAATTGTGGAAGAAGAACTGGGAACAGAAGAAGAAGTGGAGTTCAAAGATGTGCCAAAGCCGGCTGAAATCCGCGATATTCTGGATGAATATGTAATTGGCCAGGAGCAGGCGAAGAAATCGCTGTCTGTTGCAGTTTATAATCACTATAAGCGCATCAATTCCAACAGCAAGATCGATGAAGTTGAACTATCTAAAAGTAATATTGCCATGATTGGTCCGACTGGAAGCGGTAAAACCTTGCTGGCTCAGACATTGGCTCGTATTCTTAATGTTCCATTTGCCATTGCAGATGCGACATCATTAACTGAAGCCGGATATGTCGGGGAAGATGTTGAAAATATCCTCCTAAAGCTTATTCAGGCAGCAGATTATGATGTGGAAAAGGCAGAAAAAGGAATCATTTATATTGATGAGATTGATAAAGTTGCACGTAAGTCGGAAAATCCGTCCATTACTCGTGATGTATCAGGTGAAGGTGTGCAGCAGGCGCTGTTGAAAATTCTTGAAGGAACCGTTGCAAGTGTACCGCCACAAGGCGGCCGCAAGCATCCCCATCAGGAATTTATCCAGATTGACACGACCAATATCCTGTTTATTTGCGGCGGTGCCTTCGATGGCATTGAGCAAATTATTAAACGCCGTTTAGGCCAAAAGGTAATTGGCTTTGGTTCCGACCAGAATCAAAAAGAAATCGAGCCAAAGGATCTTCTTGCAAAAGTGCTTCCTGAAGACCTGCTGAAATTCGGATTAATTCCTGAATTTATTGGACGTCTTCCAGTTATTGCAAGCCTTTCCCAGCTTGATGAAGCGGCCTTAATTGAGATTTTAACTAAACCTAAAAATGCACTTGTCAAACAATACCAGAAAATGCTTGAACTTGATGATGTTGAGCTTGAGTTCGAAGAAGGCGCACTTGAGGAAATTGCTAAAAAAGCAATTGAAAGAAAAACAGGTGCCCGCGGACTGCGCTCCATTATTGAAGGCATTATGCTGGATGTAATGTTTGATCTTCCTTCACGCGAAGATATTAAAAAATGCATTATTACGAAAGAAACGGTTATCGATAACGGTTCTCCTAAGCTTGTTTTGGAGGACGGTACAGTCGTAGAAGAAGAGCGCAAGACTTCAGCGTAATTGAAAAATGGCCAGTCCCTGCGGGGCATGGCCATTTTTTTGCGCCTTTCTGAGCCTTTTTCTTACGTTACTTTTAAATTAATTCCTTGTTTATTCCAACTCAGTCAGGGAGATACTAGCATTATTAACGAGAACAAATAATGCAGGAGGGAACACAATGAGTTGGACGGGGATCGCTTTATTTATCCAATTGTTTTTTGGAATTGTCATTGGGCTTTATTTTTGGAATTTGCTTAGGAGCCAGCGGACACAGAAAGTTTCTATCGACCGTGAATCAAGGAAGGAAATGGATGTATTAAAAAAGATGCGTTCCATTTCATTAACTGAACCGTTATCAGAAAAAGTTCGTCCATCCAGTTTTGCTGACATTGTGGGGCAGGAGGATGGAATTAAATCTCTGAAAGCAGCATTGTGCGGACCCAATCCTCAGCATGTTATTATTTATGGTCCTCCGGGCGTGGGAAAAACGGCTGCGGCCAGATTGGTTCTGGAAGAAGCCAAGAAAAATGCAAAATCACCCTTTAAGGCAGCTTCTGTTTTTATCGAATTGGATGCCACTACGGCGAGATTTGATGAGAGGGGTATTGCGGATCCTCTAATAGGTTCTGTTCATGATCCTATCTATCAGGGGGCAGGGGCAATGGGACAGGCGGGAATTCCGCAGCCAAAACAGGGTGCTGTTACAAATGCACATGGAGGCGTGCTTTTTATTGATGAAATCGGTGAGCTTCACCCCATTCAGATGAACAAGCTTCTGAAAGTACTTGAAGACCGGAAAGTATTTCTGGAAAGCGCTTATTATAATGAAGAAAACACTCAAATACCAACCCATATTCATGATATTTTTAAAAATGGCCTGCCTGCGGACTTCCGCCTGATCGGTGCTACTACCAGAACACCAAATGAAATTCCGCCTGCCATTCGTTCCAGATGCATGGAGGTATTTTTCAGGGAGTTAGCTGAAGAAGAGATAATAGCTGTAGCTGGAAAGGCTGCGGAAAAGGTCAATCTCGCTGTTAGTGAAAAGGGGCTTGGCATTCTTGCTAATTATGCGAGAAATGGACGCGAAGCTGTAAATATGATTCAAATCTCTGCGGGTTTAGCAATTACTGAGGACCGTGATTACATAAAAGATGAAGATATTGAGTGGGTTGTCCAATCGAGTCAGCTTTCACCGAGAATGGAGAGGAAAATCAATTCCCATTCTGCTGTTGGCCTTGTTAACGGGCTGGCGGTATATGGACCAAACACGGGTGCTCTGCTTGATATTGAAGTAACTGTGATTCCTGCAAAGGAGAAGGGCAGCATTAATATTACAGGCATAGTGGAAGAAGAAAGCATTGGCGGCCAAGGAAAGTCAATCCGCAGAAAAAGTATGGCCAGGGGTTCAATTGAAAATGTTATTACAGTTCTGAGGTCAATGGGCGTCCCGGCTGACGAATATGATATTCATGTCAACTTCCCTGGCGGAATTCCAATTGACGGTCCTTCTGCCGGCATTGCCATGGCGACAGGGATTTATTCTGCCATTTATAAACGGCCAGTTGACAATACTGTTGCTATGACCGGGGAAATCAGCATTCATGGGTATGTCAAGCCAATTGGAGGCGTATATCCAAAAGTGAAGGCAGCCAAAAAAGCAGGAGCACAGACAGTAATCATCCCAAAAGAAAATATGCAATCCATCTTAAAGGAGATAACAGGGATTAAGATCATCCCGGTATCTCATTTGAATGAGGTATTTGAGGCAGCACTGCAAAAAGAGTATCTCAAAGAGCAGGCTGTAACTGCTTCAATCGAATTAAAGAAAAAAGAAAGCATATGATGTGCGGCCCGGTTTGCAATTGCTGAAAGCCCGCTGTATAAACGCCTCCGCTAATCGCGGTCAGAAACTTCGGTTTGCAGTTTAGGCTACAAACCGAAGTTTTATTTGCGTAAAGAAGGATAAAGTGTAATTATAAATGAATATCATTGAAATACGGCTTTCCGCTATTTCTCTTTAATAGACACTGCTATTTAAATGCGATAGAATTGTACAAAGAAATTATTAGCAATAATGGGGTTAAAAAGATGCATTTTGGAGGTGCAATGGAATGGCGAAAAAGAAAGAAATCATCGTCCCCCTCCTGCCGCTTCGGGGCTTGCTTGTTTATCCGACCATGGTTCTGCATTTGGATGTAGGCCGTGAGAAATCGGTTCAGGCTCTGGAAAAAGCAATGGTAGATGACCATTTAATTTTCTTAACAACACAAAAGGATATATCTATAGATGAACCATCAGAAGATGATCTATATGGAATGGGCACTCTCACACGTGTCAAGCAGATGCTCAAGCTTCCAAACGGTACAATCCGAGTTCTTGTTGAAGGGCTTAAGAGAGCGGAAATCATTGATTTTCAGGACGAAACTGAACATTATTCCGTTAGTGTGAAGGTTTTTGAGGATCCTGAGACAAAGGACGTAGAAGATCAGGCATTGATGAGAACTATGCTTGAATATTTTGAGCAATACATAAAGGTATCGAAGAAAATATCAGCGGAAACGTACTCTTCAGTAGCAGATATTGAAGAGCCGGGGCGTATGGCAGATATCATTTCTTCCCACTTGCCTTTAAAGCTGAAGGAAAAACAGGAAATACTTGAAACCATTGATGTTAAAGAGCGCATGAATCAGGTTATTGAAATCATCCATAATGAAAAAGAAGTTCTGAACCTTGAGAAAAAGATTGGCCAGCGTGTGAAAAAATCAATGGAACGCACGCAGAAGGAATACTATCTGCGTGAACAGATGAAAGCAATCCAAAAAGAACTTGGGGATAAGGAAGGCAAGACAGGAGAAATCGCTGAGCTGACTGAAAAAATTGAAAACGCCGGCATGCCTGAGCATGTCCAGCTTACCGCTTTAAAAGAACTGGATCGCTACGAAAAGGTTCCATCCAGTTCAGCCGAAAGCGCGGTTATCCGCAATTATATTGAGTGGCTTGTCACATTGCCATGGTCGAAGTCAACAGAAGATGATCTGGATATTCAGAGGGCTGAGAGAATTCTGAATGAAGACCATTACGGCCTTGAAAAAGTAAAGGAGCGGGTTTTGGAATACCTCGCAGTGCAAAAGCTGACGAACTCTCTTAAAGGCCCAATCCTATGCCTTGCAGGGCCTCCGGGTGTCGGTAAAACAAGTCTGGCACGTTCTATTGCAACATCGCTAAACCGTAATTTCGTCCGAGTATCCCTCGGCGGAGTCCGGGATGAGTCTGAGATTCGCGGACATAGACGAACTTATGTTGGTGCCATGCCTGGCCGCATCATTCAGGGTATGAAAAAGGCAGGGACGATTAACCCTGTATTCCTGCTTGATGAAATCGACAAAATGTCCTCTGATTTCCGCGGTGACCCTTCATCAGCGATGCTGGAGGTTTTAGACCCTGAGCAGAACCACAATTTTAGTGATCATTACATTGAAGAAACTTATGATCTTTCAAAGGTCATGTTCATAGCCACAGCCAATAATCTTGGCACGATCCCTGGCCCGCTGCTGGACAGAATGGAAGTTATCACGATTGCAGGCTATACAGAGCAGGAGAAGATTCACATAGCTAAAGACCACCTGCTGCCTAAGCAAATTAAAGAGCATGGTCTATCAAAATCCCAGCTTCAGATTCGTGAGGATGGACTTCAGAAGGTAGTCCGCTATTATACCCGTGAGGCAGGAGTCCGCGGTTTGGAGCGCCAGCTGGCTACTATCTGCAGAAAAACGGCTAAAATTATCGTATCCGGGGAAAAGAAGAAAGTGATTGTCAACACAAAAAATGCTGAAGAGTTTCTTGGAAAGCCAAAATACCGCTATGGTCAGGCTGAGCTTGAAGACCAGGTTGGCGTTGCGACAGGTCTTGCCTATACAACAGTTGGCGGCGATACCCTTCAAATTGAAGTGTCCCTTTCTCCCGGAAAAGGAAAGCTCGTTCTTACAGGCAAACTGGGGGATGTAATGAAAGAGTCTGCTCAAGCGGCATTCAGTTATGTTCGTTCAAAAGCAAAAGAGCTGGGCATTGATGAGAATTTTCATGAAAAGCATGACATTCACATCCATGTTCCAGAAGGTGCTGTCCCGAAAGACGGCCCATCTGCAGGAATAACAATTACAACCGCCCTGGTTTCTGCTCTTTCAGGAAAACCAATCCGTAAAGAAGTGGGAATGACAGGGGAAATTACTTTAAGAGGCCGTGTGCTTCCTATTGGCGGCTTGAAAGAAAAATCTTTGAGCGCCCATCGTGCAGGATTGACGAAGATCATCCTCCCTAAAGATAATGAAAAAGACATTGAAGATATCCCTGAAAGCATCAGGGAAGAACTTGATTTCGTTTTGGTATCACATGTGGACGAAGTCTTGAAACATGCCCTGAATGGCGGTGCACAAGTATGAAAGTAACCAGCTCAGAAATAGTCATCAGTGCTGTTAAGCCTGATCAATATCCTGAAAGTCATTTGCCGGAATTTGCCCTGGCCGGCCGTTCGAACGTCGGCAAATCTTCTTTCATTAATAAAATGCTTAATCGAAGAGGACTTGCCAGAATATCCTCTAAGCCGGGGAAGACACAAACCCTGAATTTTTATCTTATTAACGAAATTCTTCACTTTGTCGATGTTCCGGGCTATGGGTATGCAAAGGTATCCAAAAAGGAACGTGAAGCTTGGGGAAAGATGATAGAAACATACTTAACAAACAGAGAGCAGTTAAAAGCAGTTGTGCTGATTGTTGATTTGCGCCATCCTCCTACAAGTGACGATGTCATGATGTACAACTTTTTAAAGCATTATGATATTCCCTGTGTTGTAATTGCTACAAAAGCGGATAAAATACCGAAATCCAAGTGGCAAAAACATATGAAAATCACGAAAGAAACATTGGATATCGATCCGAATGATCAGATCATTATGTTTTCCTCTGAAACAGGTTATGGGAAAGACCAGGCCTGGTCGGCATTAAAAAGCTATATGTAAATAAAAATCCCGCAGCATTTGCAGCGGGATTTTTTTGTTTTCTCCATTCAGGTCTTTCGTCCTGGAAATGGGTATTTGAGATATCCTGTATTTCACTGCACATTTGGTATTAACTGTATATTAATTTTGTCGAAAGGTAAGGAATCTCAAGGATACGGGAGAATATGGAGTTATGTTGGAGTCTGCATATGATCAGTTAATGAGAACAGCTTATATACTTTTATTTCATAAATTATCACAAAATATGAATTTTGAGAATATTCATAAATAATGATAGAGTTAAAGAGCACATAAAAAAGAGAGATACTGAAGGGGGAATTTAGACTAGTGAGACATTGGTTAAAAGGAATCATGGCAGCTGCTTTTGTATTGGTCCTGGCTGCATGCGGATCAGAGGAAGCGTCTAAAAGCGGAATGGATCTAGTAGACAAAGACAAATTTACATATGCGGCTTCGGGAGAGTTCAAACCTTTTAGTTACACAAATGATGATGGAAGCATGAGCGGCTTTGATATTGATGTAGCAGAAGCTGTAGCAAAAGAACTCGGGCTTGAGCCGGTTCAGAATAAATTTAAGTTCGGCGGTATAGTGGAGGGAGTTAAGTCAGGCCGTTTTGATGCAGCCGTAGCCAGCCACACCATTACCGAAGAACGTTTGAAAGCAGTCAATTTTTCAACTCCATATTACTATTCAGGCCCGCAAATATATGTTCGTCCGGATAGCGCGATTGAGACTCTGTCTGATCTCGAAGGCAAGGAGATTGCAGTATCAAAAGGATCTACATACACTTCAAATGCAGAGGAAGTGACAGATAACATTCAGTTTTATGACAGTGATGTGGTCGCTCTGGAAGCATTAAGCAAGGGAAAACATGATGCTGTTATCACTGATTTTGTTACAGGCAAAGAAGCAATTGGCGCCGGAATGAAAATTGAAGGCAAAGAACTGCTTGGCCGCAGTGAGCAGGCAATTGCAGTTGCAAAGGATAATAAAGAGCTGCTCGAAAAAGTGAATGAAGCTCTTGAAACACTTCGCGAGAATGGAACACTCACAGAAATCAGCAAAAAATATATCGGTGAAGATATAACAGTTGATCCTGAGAAGGAATAACATTGCGGGCGGATGTGTATTAGACATTCGCCTGTTTTGTTTTTTTACACAAAATGAAATTGCCATCTGAGGGGGATTTTTGTGGATTTATTTACAAAGTTTATCGATACATATCCCGTATTTTTAAAGGGAATGCTCTTAACCTTTCAATTAACCATTGTATCGGTGTTTATTGCTATTTTTATCGGGTTGTTTTTTGCATTTTTAAAGATATCAAGAGTAAAAGTTCTGGAATGGATTGCAGACATCTATATTTTTCTTGTGAGGGGAACCCCTCTTGTTGTCCAGATATTCATTTTCTATTTCGGATTGACAGCGCTGGATATTTCACAGTTTTGGTCGGTTGTGCTTGGACTTGCATTTCACAACGGTGCTTATATAGCCGAAATTTTCAGGGGTTCCATTCAATCCATTGATAAAGGACAAATGGAAGCAGGCCGTTCACTGGGTATGACTGCCGGCCTTGCGATGAGAAGGATCATCCTTCCTCAGGCATTCCGCCGTGCTATGCCGCCTCTTGGGAATCAGTTTATCATTGCATTGAAGGATTCCTCACTTGCTTCCTTCATCGGCATGTACGAGCTCTTTAACGTGGCTACAACATATGGTTCCAATGAATATGACTACATGAGCTATTTGCTGATCGTAGCTGTTTACTATTTAGTACTTGTACTTATTTTCTCCATCCTTGTAAATGTGATTGAGAAAAGAATGGCAAGCAGTGATTGAGGAGGAATGAGGAATGAGTGAATCGTACATGATCAAGGTAGAAAAATTAAACAAATCATTCGGGGATCTCCATGTCCTGAAAGACATTGACATAACAGTGAAGGAAAGCGATGTTGTTTGCCTGATTGGTGCCAGCGGGTCCGGAAAAAGCACACTGCTCCGCTGCTTGAACTTTCTTGAATTAAAGGACAGCGGCAATATCATTTTTGAGGGTGAAAAGGTTGGGAAAGAAACACATGACCTAAATAAAGTAAGAGAAAAAGTAGGAATGGTCTTTCAGCATTTTCATTTATTTCCTCATATGACTGTTCTAGAAAATGTGATGGAAGCACCTTTGCATGTGAAGAAGCTACCTAAGGACCAAGTGAGAAAAGATGCCCAGGAACTATTAAAAAAAGTTGGGCTTTCTGACAAGGAGAATGTATACCCATCAAAACTTTCAGGCGGACAAAAGCAGCGTGTCGCCATTGCAAGGGCACTGGCTATGAAACCCGATATCATGCTTTTTGATGAGCCGACATCGGCTCTGGATCCGGAGCTGGTGGGAGAAGTGCTTTCCACAATGAAGGAACTGGCCCTCGAAGGCATGACAATGGTTGTCGTTACGCATGAAATGGGCTTTGCAAGAGAAGTGGCAGACTGGGCTGTTTATATGCATGACGGAAGAATTGTAGAAGTGGGACACCCGGAGGACTTGTTTAATAATCCAAAAGAACAGAGAACCAAAAATTTCTTGGATTCGGTTCTCTAAACAGTTTGAATGGTAAAAGACAGGGAAAAGCTAAATATCCCTGTCTTTTATTTTTTCTTTGATAATAAAAAGTATAATCCAATTAACATTAATAGGATTGGCCAAAACTGCCAAACATCCGAGACGCCATTTTCAAGAAGTCCCATCCACTCAGCTACTTTGTCATAAAACAGGAGCAATGCGGCAAGAATTAAGAATAAGATGCCCTGGAATAATCCTGCACCTGTTTTCTGATGCCGAAGGAGGAAGCCGAGAGCAATTATAAGAATGAATGTACCAATATGATCCGGCCAAATTTCGAGGCGGTTCACCACATGAAAATGCAGGCCAAATCCGGATAAAATGACCCCTGGCAATATGGAGTCATAATCCCTTGCGCCATATCCCTGAACTAAAAAGGCTGCTCCGACGATAATGAGAAGAGTCGGCCAGGAATAAAAAGACTGTAAGGCAGTAAATCCGCTCTGCTGGAGAAAAAAGTAGGCTCCAAATCCGAGTAAAATAATTCCGGGGAAAATACGCTGATTTTTCATGAAAAACACCACTTCCAATAAGGTTCACTTGAATCCGGCAAGTTTTTTTGTTACTGTACATAAGGGAGTATTTGTCTATTTTAAGAGTGCCTTATACAAGGCTCCTGTTTAAAATATAGTATCATATGTGTTCATTATCTGTTCACATTTAAGCATTAATTGAAAAAACAGAAATGATATAATTAATATTAATGAACTAGGCAATAATGCTGGGGGTGTCAATTTCAATGCATATCTTAGTCGTCGGTCTTAACTATAAAACTGCCCCTGTTGAAATCCGTGAACGTTTAACCTTTAATCCTTCACAATTGGGCGAGGCAATGAAGACTTTAAATGACAAAAAAAGCATTTTAGAGAATGTCATTCTGTCTACTTGCAATCGGACCGAAATTTATGCAGTTGTGGACCAGCTTCATACTGGCCGCTATTATATAAAGGAATTTTTGGCAGAACATTTTAATATGGATCAGAATGAATTTTCTCCATTCCTATTCATTTATGAAGGGGATGGGGCCATAGAGCATCTATTCAAAGTAGCTTGCGGCCTAAACTCCATGATCCTTGGGGAGACACAGATTTTAGGACAGGTAAGGTCTAGTTTTCTGGGAGCTCAATCGGAAAATTCAACCGGTACCGTCTTTAACCACTTGTTTAAGCAGGCAGTAACGCTTGCTAAGCGTGCACACTCCGAAACGGAAATAGGGGCAAATGCAGTCTCGGTCAGCTATGCAGCTGTGGAACTGGCTAAGAAGATTTTTGGATCACTTGAAAATAAACATGTTCTAATATTAGGAGCCGGGAAAATGGGTGAGCTGGCAATCCAAAATCTTCATGCCAACGGAGCCAGCAAAGTAACGGTTATTAACCGTACATTTGAAAAAGCGCAGAACCTTGCCAGCCGTTATGCGGGCCAGGCAAAAACGCTGCATGAGCTTCAATGTGCTCTTGTTGAAGCTGATATTTTAATCAGTTCTACAGGGGCCAAAGAATTTGTTGTCACAAAGGATATGATGGCTTACGCAGAAAGAATGCGCAAAGGCAAGCCTCTATTTATGGTTGACATTGCTGTTCCAAGAGACCTGGACCCGAAACTGGCAGACCTGGACAGTGTTTTCCTATATGATATTGATGATCTTGAAGGTATTGTTGAAGCGAACCTTCAGGAGCGTAAAAAGGCAGCCGAAAAGATTCAGCTGATGATTGAAGGAGAGATTGTTGAATTCAAACAATGGCTGAACCTGCTTGGTGTTGTTCCGGTCATTTCCGCCTTGCGTGAGAAAGCACTGGCTATACAGAGTGAAACCATGACAAGCATTGAAAGAAAGCTGCCGCATTTGAGTGATCGTGATAAAAAAGTGCTGAACAAGCATACAAAGAGCATTATCAATCAGCTATTAAAAGATCCTATTTTACAAGCTAAAGAAATGGCTGGACAGAAAGATTCCGAACAGGCATTAGATTTATTTGTAAAAATCTTTAATATAGAAGAACTTGTTTCAGATCAGCAGAACGTGCACGCAGCAGCCAAACCAAAGCACGCATTCGCTCAATCACAGCAGGCTTCCTTTCAATCATAAAAGGGGTTCTGTCCATGTTTGACATCTATATGACACGGCTGCATGAATTCACGGTGGTTCTGTATGCCTTATGTGTCTTATTATATTTTATTGATTTTCTTCATCATAACCGGAAGGCGAATAGAGTTGCCTTCTGGTTACTTGCATTTGTATGGGTGCTTCAAACGGTGTTCCTAATACTTTATATGATTAATACTGGAAGATTTCCCGTATTGACCATTTTTGAAGGCCTGTATTTTTATGCCTGGGTGCTTATCACTCTTTCCTTGGGAATTAACAGGCTGCTCAGAGTTGATTTTATCGTTTTTTTTACAAATGTTCTTGGCTTTATCATAATGGCGATCCATACATTCGCACCTGTGCAAATTGATTCGGCTGTCAAAGCGCAGCAGCTAATATCGGAACTGCTGCTGATTCATATAACAGTTGCGATACTTTCATATGGAGCGTTCTCGCTCTCCTTCGTTTTTTCATTGCTGTATCTTATTCAATATGATTTGCTGAAAAGGAAAAAGTGGGGAACGAGGCTGCTCCGGATAACAGATTTGTCAAAGCTTGAACATATGTCCTATGTATTAAATGTAATCGGTGTACCTATGCTGATGATAAGTTTAATTTTAGGCATCCAGTGGGCATACATTAAGCTGCCGCATATGGTCTGGTATGACTCCAAGGTAATCGGTTCATTCATTGTCCTGGCATTATATAGTATTTATCTCTATATGAAAGTCGGAAAGGGCTTATATGGAAAATCTTTAGCACTCTGGAATTTAGCATCATTTTTAATTGTATTAATTAACTTCTTTTTATTCGGCAAACTTTCATCTTTCCATTTTTGGTATTCATAGAAAAGCGAGGCGACTGCCCGGCCCCGACAAGCATAAGATGGGCTGCGGCGCGGCGCAGTTTGCCGCAGAGCAGAACAGCTTATGACCTCGAGGGGCCAGGAGCCGAAGCTGGACAAAGAAAAGCGGAGGCGGCTGTTCGCTGCCAGACATAATTGCAGGAGGCTGTCATGAGAAAAATAATTGTAGGTTCAAGACGAAGCAAGCTGGCATTAACTCAGACCAACTGGGTGATCAGCCAATTGAAAAACATTGATCCATCCTTTGAGTTTGAAGTGAAGGAAATTGTCACAAAAGGTGATAAAATTCTTGATGTTACCCTTTCAAAGGTCGGAGGAAAAGGTTTATTCGTAAAGGAAATCGAACAGGCCATGCTTGATGAGGAAATTGATATGGCTGTACATAGCATGAAGGATATGCCTGCTGTTCTTCCGGAAGGTCTGACAATTGGAAGCATTCCGGAAAGAGAAGACTATCGGGATGCACTCATTTCAAAAGGGCACATCAAACTGAATGACTTAAAGCCGGGATCTACAATTGGAACAAGCAGCCTGCGCAGAGGGGCACAGCTTCTGGCGCAGCGTCCGGATCTCGAGATTAAGTGGATCAGAGGAAACATAGATACCCGATTATCCAAACTGGAAACGGAAGAATATGATGCGATCATTCTTGCGGCAGCAGGTCTATCCAGGATGGGCTGGGCATCGGATGTTGTTACGGAATTCCTGGAGCCGGAGATCTGTGTGCCGGCTGTTGGCCAGGGAGCACTTTCCATAGAGTGCCGTGAAAGTGATAAGGAGCTTCGGGCATTGCTGGATAAATTCACATGCCCTGAGACGAACCAGACTGTGCGTGCAGAGCGTGCGTTCCTGCATAAGATGGAAGGCGGCTGCCAGGTTCCGATTGCAGGGTTTGCAGCATTTAATGAAACAGGGGAATTGGAGTTAACAGGACTTGTAGGCTCTCCTGATGGTAAAGTGATTTATAAGGAGACGCTAACAGGTTCAAACCCGGAAGAGCTTGGTGTTAAGGTGGCTGTTAAGTTAACCGAACAGGGAGCTAAAGAGCTTATCGACAGGGTAAAAGAGGAGCTTGACGGGCAATGAAAGGGACTTCCCCTTTAGAAGGCATGAATGTTCTGGTGCCAAGAGGGAAAAAACAGGCTCAGGCCTTTTCAGCTCTTATCCGAAGCTATGGGGGGATGCCGGTAGAGATCCCCCTGATTGCATTCGAGCCTTTGCGGGATAAAGCTTTATTTCAGGCACATAAGCAAATTCATACTTATGACTGGGTGATATTCACCAGCAAAACTGCTGTAGATGCTTTTTTTGAAAATTTTAGTCTAAGCAGCCCCTTCCCTAAAATAGCGGTTATTGGTGAGAAAACTAAAAAAGTGCTTGCCGACAAGGGATTAAGGGTGCAGTTTGTGCCCGGAGAATATGTTGCTGAAGGATTTGTTGAGGATTTTTTGCCATTAGTAGAAAAAGGGATGAAGGTATTGATCCCTAAAGGAAATCTGGCACGTGACTATATCGCAGCATCTCTCTCAGAAAAGGGTGCAAATGTTGATGAAATTATTGTTTATAAAACTGTTTTTCCACGTGAAAGCATCAGTCTGTTAAGAGATCAGCTTTCAGGAAAAGGGTTAGACATTCTTCCTTTTACCAGTCCTTCCACAGTGGATCATTTTATGGAGGCTGTTAAGGAGCTTGGATTTCTGACTGCTGTAAAAGACAGTGTGGTGGGCTGCATCGGCCCTGTGACTAAAGAACGCGCAGAGGCGTATGGCCTGCAGGTACATGCAGTTCCGGAAGAATATACAGTACATAGCATGCTTAAGAGCATTATTAGATACTTAGCAGAAACCAGGAGGGAAAATTAATGGATCTTCAATTTAACAGGCATAGACGTCTTCGTAAAAGTCCGAATATGAGAGCGCTTATCCGTGAAAACTTCTTGCGTACAGAGGATTTAATTTATCCGATTTTTGTGGCAGAAGGAGAAGGCATTAAAAGAGAAATACCTTCAATGCCGGGCATCTTCAACTTATCGCTGGATCATCTCGAGGAGGAAATGAACGAAGTCGTTTCTCTTGGAATAAAATCCGTTCTCTTATTTGGAATTCCTAAAGAGAAAGACGCATGCGGGCAGCAGGCTTATCATGATCATGGAATCGTACAGGAAGCTACCAGATTTATTAAAGCTAAATTTCCGGAAGTCATCATTATTGCTGATACTTGCCTTTGCGAGTATACCGACCATGGCCACTGCGGTTTAATTGAAAATGGGGAAGTGCTGAATGATGCATCTCTGGAACTGCTTGTGCAGACGGCTGTAAGCCAGGCTAAAGCAGGAGCAGACATTATTGCCCCATCAAATATGATGGATGGGTTTACAGCAGCCATCCGGGCAGGTCTTGATGAAGCCGGATTTGAAGATATCCCTGTTATGTCTTATGCAGTTAAATATGCATCTGCATTCTATGGTCCTTTCCGGGATGCAGCTGACAGCACACCGCAATTTGGCGACCGGAAAGCGTATCAGATGGATCCTGCCAACCGCATGGAAGCCATGCGCGAAGCAGAATCTGATTTAATGGAAGGGGCAGACTTCCTGATTGTTAAGCCGGGAATGCCTTATTTGGACATTGTACGGGACGTTAAGAATAACATCAATCTGCCAATTGTGATTTATAATGTGAGCGGTGAATATTCAATGGTTAAAGCTGCGGCACAAAACGGCTGGATTGATGAACAGAAAATAGTTATGGAAATGCTTACAGGCATGAAGCGTGCAGGAAGTGATTTAATCATTACTTACCATGCAAAAGATGCGGCAAGGTGGATTAAGGAACAAGGATAAAACTGCAGATCATTAGTTAATGAAACTCCTTATTAAATAGAAAAGAGGGATGACATGCGCTCTTATGAAAAATCTAACAAGGCTTTTAAAGAGGCAAGCGAATTGATGCCTGGAGGAGTAAACTCTCCTGTACGTGCCTTTAAATCGGTTAATATGGATCCCATTTTTATGGAACGCGGACGCGGCTCTAAAATCTACGATATCGATGGCAATGAATATATCGATTATGTATTATCCTGGGGCCCCTTAATTCTGGGTCATACGAACGAACGTGTAGTCGAGGGTATTAAGAAAGTAGCTGAAATGGGGACAAGCTTCGGAGCTCCAACTGAAATTGAAAATGAGCTTGCTAAGCTTGTTATTGAACGCGTCCCTTCCATCGAAGTGGTTCGGATGGTTTCTTCCGGAACAGAAGCTACCATGAGTGCTTTAAGGCTTGCCCGAGGGTACACCGGCCGAAATAAAATCATGAAATTTGAAGGCTGCTATCATGGCCACGGCGATTCCCTTTTAATTAAAGCGGGCTCAGGTGTAGCAACACTAGGGCTGCCTGACAGTCCGGGAGTTCCTGAAGGTGTTGCTAAAAACACGATTACAGTTCCTTATAATGATCTTGAAAGTGTAAGATATGCCTTCGAGCAATTCGGAGATGATATTGCAGGTGTGATTGTGGAGCCGGTAGCTGGAAATATGGGAGTCGTTCCTCCACAGCCGGGCTTCCTTGAAGGCTTAAGAGAAATTACAGAGCAAAACGGATCCCTGCTTATTTTTGATGAAGTAATGACCGGATTCCGCGTCGGCTACAATTGTGCGCAGGGCTATTTTGGCGTGACACCGGACATTACATGTCTTGGAAAAGTTATTGGCGGCGGTCTCCCAGTCGGTGCATATGGCGGAAAAGCTGAAATAATGAAGCAGATTGCACCAAGCGGCCCAATTTACCAGGCAGGAACATTATCAGGAAATCCTCTTGCCATGACAGCCGGTTTCGAGACTTTAAGCCAGCTGACACCGGATTCCTACAAAGAATTTGAAAGAAAAGCAGACAGACTGGAAGAAGGGCTTAAGGCAGCTGCTGAAAAATATGATATCCCGCACACCATCAACCGTGCCGGATCCATGATTGGCATCTTCTTTACAAATGAAGACGTTATTAACTATGAAAAAGCCAAAACATCCAACCTTGAATTCTTTGCGGAATATTATAGGGAAATGGCAAATCAGGGAGTCTTCCTGCCGCCATCCCAATTCGAAGGACTCTTCCTCTCCACTGCACATACAGATGAGGATATCGAAAAAACAATCTTAGCTGCTGAACAGGCATTCTCCAAATTAAAATAAGCAAAACCTGACACTCATCATTTTGATGAGTGTTTTTCATATTCCCTTAAAGCGCTATTTTTCTAATCATAAAGTATCCTCATCCCTCATAGGATTGTTAATGACATAGTGATTAAACGCAAAGATTCGAAGGGAGGAGTCGCTTTGTCTCAGGGGAATCCATCGTGCTTACGATTTTCTTTAGAAGAATCAGTATGGTTTCAAAAAGGACAGGAAGTATCAGACCTGATTTCCATCTCGTTAGACCCCAATATAACAATTCAGGAAAGCGATCAATATGTAACAATCCAGGGAGCACTGGAACTGGCGGGTGAGTATAGACGCAGCGATGAAGAAGCATCCGAAGAAGAACAAGAGGATTTTGCAGTTACCAAGTTCGTTCAGACAATCGAAGAACGGGGAGAAGGAATTTGTGAATTCAAACACTATTTTCCTGTCGATATCACCATTCCGAATAATAGAATCCAAAGCATTTACGATATTGACGTTGCGGTAGAGTCCTTCGATTATGTTCTGCCGGAAAGAAGCTGTATGAAGCTGACAGCTAATTTAACTATTACAGGATTATATGGTGATCAGCAGCATGTGCCTGTTCAAGTATGGGAGGAAGAAACTGAACCTGAAACTGAAGAATTAGAGCCCCTGTACAGATCTCCTGAAGCGGTGGAGGAGACAGAGGAGGAAGAGCTGATTTTGCAGGAATGGCCGTCTTATCAGCAGGAAGAACAGGAGCAGGAGGAAGAAAGGGAGGAACAGGCAACCGCTGAACAGGTATTCGCTGGCGCCGAGGAAGATATACGGGAAGAGGGGCAGCCGGAAGAGCATCTAGAGACAGCTGAGGTATATATCCCATTTGAGGCAGAAGCAAGAAAGCAGCCTGAAACGGAAGAGCAGGAAGTCATCAAACCTGCAGTGCCGGCAGCGCTTGAAGTAACTCAAGAACAGCCACAAGAAGAACAGAAGCAGAAAACTGCCCCGGAAGTATCTTTCTCTTCCCAGCGCAGCGAAGAGGAAAAACCGCCAACTGCACAGGAAATTTATCAAATGACGGAAACATCCGAATCGGATAGCCCCTCTTTTGAAAAGAAACCTGTCCAGGCAGCTGCACCGGAAACTGGTGAGGAAACAGAGGAATCATCATCCTCTTCAGAACAGGAAGCTAAGAAAAAGAAACTCTCCAAAAAGAAAAGCATGTCGTTAACTGAGTTTTTTGCCCGCAAGGAAGAGTCAGAAGAACATGTTAAACTCAAGGTTTGCATTGTGCAGAACGGCGATACAATTGATGCCATTGCTGAAAGGTATGATATACCGTCCCAGCAGCTTTTAAGGGTGAATCATCTGGAAATTAATCAGGATATTTATGAAGGGCAAGTGCTGTACATTCCTGTTGCGGTAGCCCATTAAAAGGTTAAAAGGCTGAGCAGGTATTGATAACCCGCTCAGCTATTTTCGTTTCACCAATATATATTTTTTCATTCTGGAAAGTGAGTGGTTAAGGTGGAAGAAAAAAATCGGCTGCAGAAAGTCTCTCCCATTTTAAAACATTATTCATTAGAGCCGCATTTTGTAGAGGATTTTGGGAGAGTTCAGAAGATTTACAGCAGCAAAGGCGTGTTTGCTTTGAAGAAAATAAAGCCTCAGCGTGGAGCAGATTTTATAAGGCATGTACAAACACTCTTTCAAAAAGGCTATAACAGAATAGTGCCTATTTACCCAACGGTGGACGGAAGATATGCGGTGCTCCATCAAAATGAATTATTTTATTTAATGCCCTGGATGTCCAATGAAGAAAAGGAGGACAGATTTGAGCGGCATCAGCAGATGATTAGGGAATTGGCAAGACTCCACACATTGTCCTCACGGGAAGTTCCTATAAAAAAAGAAGACCGTACCGAACATTATGAAAATACCTTACAGGAATGGGAGAAGGAAAAGGAGTTTTTGGAGGGATTCATCGAGGCCTGCGAAAGAAAAGAGTATATGTCTCCTTTTGAGCTAATGTTTTCCCTATATTACCATGATGTCAGTCAGGCACTAAAATTCTCCACAAACAAATTTAAAGATTGGTATGAAAAAACAAAGGAAAGTGAAAAAGCACGTACGGTCATCATTCATGGAAAAGTTTCAACGGAACATTTTTTATACGATGATAGGGGATATGGCTACTTCACAAATTTCGAAAATGCAAGACAGGGGTCGCCACTCCATGATTTATTGCCGTTTTTATCAAAAACACTGAAAACATATCCAAAAAGATCGGAAGAATGTGTAGAATGGATTTACACTTATATGAAGTACTTTCCCTTCAGGGACGACGAGATGCTGCTGTTTCAAAGCTACTTTGCTCATCCGGGTCCGATTATCAAAGCTTGCGAACAATATTATAAAGGGGAAGGAAAGAGAGGAGAAAGAAAAGCGGTTCAGCATCTGCAAAGGCAGTACTGGCTTTTAAAAAATATTGAATATGCCGTTATGAGAATCGATGAGATTGAGAGGCAAAAGCAGGAAGCAAAAGCGGCAGCAGAAGCTCAGGCACAGGAAGGAGCCCAAAGCTGAAGAATGCGGGCTCCTTAAACCAATTGAAGATGAAAGGCGATAGCGATCAGGATGAACAGCGAGAGCAGCAGTACATCGAAGGTAGTAGGCAATAATATGGTTCTTATGCCTTGAAAAACACAGAACGGGATAATGAATTGTGCACATACATTCCTGAAAGTTCTTAACCAGGGAGGCAGTGTGTATGGATTATATTTTCTTCTCATTTGTGCATACCCCTTTTCCCAATGTTCTTATATATATCCTATGATTCTTTTTTCCGTAAAGTGCCTATTTTCATTTTTTCCCCTATAACGTTCCAGCACCCCGGCAATGAATAAGGGCTGATTTATCAGCACTTCAATGGAGACAGTGAATAATATATAAAAAATTGGGTTATCCTTATTGACTATAACAGTATTTTTTCGGTAGTATATTTTATATATAACTTTATATCGATGCTAAGACAGGGAAGAGTACAATGGCCATTTGCCTTTTAGAGAGGAAAACCAGCAGCTGAAAGGTTATCCAGGCAGAACCGTTGGAAGGTCGCCCCAGAGCATCTTTTGCGAAAGGCTTAAGCCAAGTAGTAAAAGACGGGAAATCCGTTATCTGCATAAGTGTCAATTACTATAAGAATGTCTTTTGGGCTTTTCTATAGTGGTTGAAAAAAAGGTGGTACCGCGAAACAAACTCCATTCGTCCTTTTATGGCGAATGGAGTTTTTTATTTTTGCTGATTGCTTTTAGAAAGGAAGAATGACATATGGATAACAATGAATTAACAATGCCGACGAAATATGATCCGCTGGCGATTGAAAAAGGAAGATATGACTGGTGGCTGGAAGGGAAGTTCTTTGAAGCAAAAGATGACGAAACGAAGCAGCCGTATACAATTGTAATCCCGCCTCCGAACGTAACAGGAAAGCTTCATCTCGGCCATGCATGGGATACGACGCTGCAGGATATCCTCACCCGAATGAAGCGTATGCAGGGTTACGATGTTTTATGGCTTCCTGGAATGGACCATGCAGGTATCGCCACGCAGGCAAAGGTTGAAGAAAAACTTCGCAATGATGGAAAAAGCCGTTATGATCTAGGCCGTGAAAAATTTGTGGAAGAAACATGGAAATGGAAAGAGGAATATGCCAGCCATATCCGCCAGCAATGGTCAAAGCTTGGATTAGGGCTTGATTACAGCCGTGAACGCTTCACCCTTGATGATGGCTTATCAAAAGCTGTTAGAGATGTTTTCATTTCACTTTATAATAAAGGACTGATTTACCGCGGCGAGTACATTATCAACTGGGATCCGTCTACGAAAACAGCCCTTTCTGATATTGAAGTTATATATAAGGATGTTCAAGGCGCTTTCTACCATATGAGATATCCGCTGACAGACGGTTCGGGACATATCGAAATTGCCACTACGCGCCCTGAAACGATGCTTGGCGATACTGCTGTTGCAGTACATCCGGAAGACGAGCGCTATAAGCATTTAATCGGCAAGACAGTTAAATTGCCGATCACAGGACGGGAAATTCCGATTGTTGCGGATGATTATGTAGAAATGGATTTCGGATCAGGTGCAGTAAAAATTACACCGGCTCATGACCCAAATGATTTCGAAATCGGAAACCGCCACAATCTTGAAAGAATCCTTGTAATGAATGAAGACGGCACGATGAACACGCGAGCAGGTATTTACCAGGGGATGGACCGCTTTGAATGCCGCAAGCAGATCGTAAAGGACCTTCAGGAAGAAGGAGTTCTTTTCAAAATTGAAGAGCATATGCATTCTGTGGGCCATTCAGAGCGCAGTGGTGCAGTAGTCGAACCATACCTTTCAACACAATGGTTTGTAAAAATGCAGCCTCTTGCAGATGAAGCCATTGCGCTTCAAAATAAAGAGGAAAAAGTGAACTTTGTTCCGGAGCGATTTGAAAAAACGTATCTGCGCTGGATGGAAAATATCCGCGACTGGTGTATTTCACGCCAGCTTTGGTGGGGACACCGCATCCCGGCCTGGTATCACAAGGAGACTGGTGAGGTTTACGTAGGTCAAGAAGCTCCTGAAGATAGTGAAAACTGGGAACAGGATAAAGATGTATTAGATACATGGTTCAGTTCTGCATTATGGCCGTTTTCAACGATGGGCTGGCCGGATACTGACTCTGCTGACTTTAAGAGATACTATCCGACAGCAGCTCTTGTAACAGGCTATGACATCATTTTCTTCTGGGTATCAAGAATGATTTTCCAGGGTCTCGAATTTACAGGAGAGCGTCCGTTCCAGGATGTATTAATTCATGGTCTTGTTCGTGACTCACAGGGACGCAAGATGAGTAAGTCCCTTGGAAATGGCGTTGATCCAATGGATGTAATCGACCAGTATGGTGCCGATTCACTCCGTTATTTCCTTTCTACAGGAAGCTCGCCGGGACAGGATCTTCGCTTCAGTATGGAAAAGGTAGAGGCAACCTGGAACTTTGCCAATAAAATCTGGAATGCATCCCGCTTTGCCTTAATGAATATGGATGGATTAAAATTCGAAGAAATTGATTTAAGCGGTGAAAAGTCTGTTGCTGATAAGTGGATATTAACCCGTTTGAATGAAACAATCGAGACAGTTACAAGATTGTCTGACCGCTATGAGTTTGGAGAGGTTGGCCGAGTGCTCTACAACTTCATCTGGGATGACTTCTGCGACTGGTATATTGAAATGGCGAAGCTTCCGCTTTATGGAGAAGATGAAGCTGCCAAGAAAACGACGCGCTCCATTCTGGCATATGTTCTGGATAACACAATGCGCCTGCTTCATCCATTTATGCCATTCATTACGGAGGAAATCTGGCAGAACCTTCCTCATTCAGGCGAATCTATCACAGTTGCCCAGTGGCCGGCTGTGAACGATGAATACACAGACAACCAGGCTGCAAATGAAATGAAGCTGCTTGTTGAAATCATCCGTTCTGTCCGCAACAGCCGTGCTGAAGTGAACACGCCAATGAGCAAGAAGATTAAAATGATGGTTAGGGCTAAAGACCAGGAAATTCTTTCTATACTGGAAAATAACCGTGCCTATATTGAACGCTTCTGTAACCCTGAGGAACTGGTGCTGGCTTTAGAGGTTGAAACCCCTGATAAGGCAATGACAGCAGTTGTGACTGGTGCAGAAATTATCCTGCCGCTTGAGGGCCTGATTAATATTGAAGAAGAAGTGGCCAGACTGCAGAAAGAATGGGATAAATTAAATAAAGAAGTAGATCGTGTTCAGAAGAAACTTTCAAACGAAGGCTTTATTAAAAAAGCGCCGGAAAAAGTAATTGAAGAAGAAAAAGCAAAAGAACAAGACTACAGCGAGAAGAGAGCAGCTGTAGAAGCTCGCATTAGAGAGCTAAAAGGAGAATAATTAAAGTTTGGGAAGGCGGGTCCATATCAGGGATTCGTCTTCCTTCCTGTATAACGGAGGTGCATATATATGTTTTCTGCTTATGAGGAAGCACTGGAGTGGATTCATTCAAGGCTGAGGCTGGGGATGAAGCCGGGACTTCAGAGAATGGAATGGATGATGGAAAAACTCGGCCATCCCGAGAGAAGAATTAAGTCTGTTCATATTGGCGGAACGAACGGAAAAGGCTCAACAGTTACATTTTTAAGATCCATTCTTCAAGAGGCGGGTTATTCGGTCGGGACTTTTACATCGCCCTATTTTGAGAATTTTAATGAACGTATTTCCCTAAACGGAACTCCAATTGCAGATGAAGATCTTGTTCAGCTTGCCAATGATATATATCCGCTGGCTGTTGAATTGGAACAGACGGAACTTGGCGGACCAACTGAGTTTGAAATCATTACTGCCATGGCTTTTCAATATTTTGGTCATGTAAGACCGGTGGATCTTGTATTGTTTGAAGTGGGGCTTGGCGGCAGATATGACTCCACTAACATCATTTATCCCGTGTTATCAATCATAACAAGCATCGGGCTCGATCATACAGCCATACTGGGGGATACTTATGAGAAAATCGCTTTTGAAAAAGCGGGAATCATAAAACCTGGAATCAGTGTTATTACCGCTGTCAAACAGGAAGAAGCACTCGCTGTTATCCAAGATAAAGCTTCAGGCTTAAAGTCCCCAGTTTATCAGCTGGGGAAGGAATTTGCTATTTCGGATCATAAACCACTGGTTCAGGGTGAGTTTTTCTCCCTTGAGACAGTCTTTCAGGAGTTCCATGATCTGGAGACAGGGATGAGCGGGAAACACCAGACTGAAAATGCATCCCTGGCTGTAATGGCAGCAGAGTTATTAAATAAGTATTATTCTTTCATTATTGAGGAAAAACACATTAGAGCCGGATTGAAAACTGCCTTCTGGCCCGGCAGATTTGAAATTGTGTCTCCTGACCCGCTGGTGGTAATAGATGGGGCACATAATGAAGAAGGGATATCAGCTTTAACTGCTGAGCTGGAGAAGCGTTTTGGAGATCGAAACAAAAAGATTATATTTGCTGCTCTGGCTGATAAAAAGCTTGATAAAATGATCAATAAGCTTGACTCTGCTGCAGACTCCATCACCTTTACAGAATTTCACTTTCCGAGAGCAGCATCAGCTGAAGATTTATATAATCTCAGTGAAAACAGCAGGAAACAATTTCATACAGATTGGAAAGAGCTATTGAAGACTGAAGTGTGCGAAGCAGGAAAAAACAGCGTCCTTGTCATAACCGGATCCCTTTACTTCCTATCAGAAGTGAAGCCAGCTCTTTTGAAACTTTTGGAAAACAAACAATGAAAATATGACAAAAGTTAGAAAATTTGATAAAATATTTTTATTATCAGACTATTTTCCTGAATAAATTGGAGGAGGGGAAAAAAGATAGTTAGTTCACGAGCCAAAAAAATAATATGGTTATTATGGATACTGTTATTTCCCGCAGGTTCCATGCTAACCTATCATTTTTACCCTCCCGATCTTTCAGGACAGGGAATCAGCTTATTTGCCTTTTTTATTTTAATGTTTCTCGTTTCTTCCATGCCGATGGTTGTCAATAATACACCAATCTTTTTGATTCAATGGGTTTCCATGGCAGTCTTTTTAACCTTTGGTCTTCTTGCCGAAATAATTATGGTTCAGGTGGGTGTCCTGGTACTTCTTATAAGACTTAAAGTACAAAAAGACCAGCTGTTTCGTCTGCCGCTTAACTCACTTTTATTCTTTACGGTCTCTTTATTGAG
Source organism: Cytobacillus sp. SAFR-174 (assembly GCF_051964675.1). Lineage (NCBI taxonomy): Bacteria > Bacillati > Bacillota > Bacilli > Caryophanales > Bacillaceae > Cytobacillus > Cytobacillus sp. SAFR-174. The sequence continues at coordinate 202,530 of NZ_JBQCMZ010000007.1, forward strand.
CGGGCTGGCTTATTTTGCAATGGGAGGCAAAACAGGCATAGATTTGATTGCTGAACCCCAGTATTTCTGGGTTGCGGCCGCCTATCCGGTCATTCATTTTACACTAAATCAGATATTAATCAGTGTAATTCAGGCTGCATTGTATGGCAGGAGAATATCCTTTCTGGAAAAAGACCTGATTTGGGAAACAGTCACTTCACTCATAACATTCCCGATTGGCCTTATCCTTTACATTCTTTATGCTGAAGTGGGGATTATTGCACTCCTGATTGTAGGTGTGCCATTTGTAAGTCTTTCAATCATACTTCATCTTTATTACTCAAGTGAGAAGGTGATTGATTACCTTCAAAAAGCCTCAGAAATAAGTCATAAAATGGCCGAGCACCTTGATGTTAATGAGGTTATGGAGCTTTTCATTTTGAAATTGAGCGAAATGGTTCCTGTTGATTATGCCTGCATCCTTGATATCAAAGACAATGATGAACTTCACTCCATTTACCGGAAAGAGCATGAACTAATAAAGCCGAATGATCTTATGCCAACAAATAAAAATGAGGGAATCAGCGGATTGGTTTTGGAAACCAGAAAATCCGTCCTTTTTCACTCGAAAAATAAATGGAAAAGCATTGCTAAGGAATTTTTGCCTGAAGATGCTGAGAGCATCATTTGTGTTCCAATCATCCGAAATAATGAAATATTGGGGATTCTGCTGCTTTCATCCACGAAAAAAAGGGCATATGAAAAGTCGCAGCTCATGATTGTCGATATATTATGTTCGCATTTTGCAATAGCCATTGAGAATGCCAGGCACTATGAAGAAACAAAAGCCAAAAGCGAGCGCTGTGCGCTAACGAAACTATATAATTACCGCTATATCGAAGCGAAGCTAAATGAAGAGTTTAGCAGATTGCAAAATGGTTCAAGGGATCTCCTCTCGCTTATCATACTCGATATCGATCATTTTAAAAAAGTGAACGATACGTATGGACATCAGAGCGGAAATGAAATCCTCTGCGAACTGGCTGATCGGCTGACAAATCTGATTGATACGGCTGGAATTACTGCCCGATATGGCGGCGAGGAATTTATTGTCTTAATGCCTGATACCAGCAAGGAAGATGCAATAGGCTGGGCCGAGCTTATCAGACAGACTATTGCCAATCGTCCATTCCTGCTCAAACAGACCATCGATGGAAGAAGCAGCAGTACAAAAGTTTATATTACCGCTTCGATTGGGGTAGCTGCTGCACCGGAAGATGCCGATGATTCACTGGCCCTCATACGCCATGCTGACAGAGCGTTATATGTTGGAGCTAAGCAGGCTGGGAGGAATAGGGTTGCGGAATATGTAAAGTAAAATCCTTTTGCCTGTCAAAAGGATTTTTTTATGAAAAAACAAATCTTTGGACCTATTAAATATATGGTTTTTATAGGTGAATTGGTATAATGGGAGTAATGCATAATACTGGTAAAGGAGGGATTTAACTATATGGCAAAGAAAATACTGCTTAGTTTATTAACCGCTCTTATTATATGCTCCCTATCTGTTCAACCTTCAATGGCATCTGGATTAAATGATGCCAAGTTAAACTTCACCGTTCAGCCTTCCCAGAATATAATCGTTAAACCAGCCGGCAAGCCGGCAGCAGCCAATCTGGATTTCAGAGTAAAGCAGAGCGGAACTGCATCTGATAGTAATAGAGAACCAATGGATATTGTCTTTATTATGGATATTTCCGGTTCAATGAATGATGCAGGTAAACTTGACAGCGCTAAAGCCGCAATGAAAAATGCTCTCGACCACTTTTTAGAGACTGCAAATTCCAAAGACCGATACTATTTAATCCCCTTCAATAAAAAAATCAGCGAGCAAGAGGGATTCTTTTACCCAACGGGAAATGCACTAAATGATCTTGGCATGATAAAAGAAAAAGTCAGGACTCTATCAGCAATCAATGGAACAAATTATAAGGATCCGATAAAAAAAGCGGAAGAGCTATTAAAAGGCGGGAATACGAATAATAATATTATCTTCCTGACTGATGGTGTACCTACATATTCGGAGAATAAACAAATAAGAACTTTTAATAAAAAATCCTGTTTTTTAATATTTTGCGAGACAAATAAAGTAACAGAAGAAGTAACGTATATCGAAGAACTTCTAACGAAAGGCTACACAAAAAATGGGACTTTTTATCCTTATATCCCTTATCAATACTTGGCCGATGAATATTTTCTAGATAATAATAATAGGAGTTATTATCTGAAAAATAATAATGAAAACTATGCATCGACTCAAACTTCTATTAGAAAAGCTATTATTGATGAAGTAAGAAAACTTACTGTTAGTAATATAAAACTATATTCGATCGGATTTGGCAGTGATAATGATATCGATATGAACTTTCTAAACGAGATGTCCAACTATACTGGAGAAACAGCCATTCAGGCGGGCACAGGAAATATTGGGGATATACTCGAACGAATTTCAAGCAGTGTCCTGAAACCTTCAATTACTGCAGAGATACAAATTGACTTAAATCGCTTTAATGGAAAGGTTTCTCTGGCAGAAGGCTCGAATGCCATCCAAACTGAAAATAACATTATAACCAAACAGGTCAATTTCAAATATGATATTGGGAAAGAAACAATAAGCGAACTGGATTTCAGTATTCCACTAAATTTTGCGGAAGAGGGAAAGTATCTTTTTAAAGATAATATTAAGTTAAAATACAAGGATTTGAATAATAAAGAACAAGTATTGGTCCATCCTGAACTGCAGATTGAAGTGAAAGATGATGCCCCTGCATCATTTAAAGGAACCATGCTGCTGGAAAAAGTGCAAAATGATTTACGTGAATTAGTCAAGGAAATGAATTCAAATACTCAATCTAATCATTTCAATATAAAGTATAATTTGGAGCCAACAGGCATTCCTGATAGCAGAGTGGAAGGAAGCCTCAGCGATGTAGTGATTAAACAGCCGCTTCCTGATGGGATTCTCATTGCGGATCCTTCTGTGAAAGAAGTGATGATTAATGGACAAAGATATGCAGTCCTTATTCTGGCAAATCAGCAAACCAGCTATAAAAATGGTGCTTTCACACCGGATCATCTTTCTGCAAAACTAGCATTAAAAGCAGATAGAGCTTTCTATGGATTAACAATGCCGCGTGCACAAGTGTTTTACACTGACAGCAGATTCCCGAACAAGCCTCAATCAACCAGCATCGCTGCTTCCAGCCAAGTAATTGATGCAAAGGTGAGATTATATAGTTTTAATAACATTGCTTATGATGGAGATGCATCAGGCATCATTTCAAAAATTGATTTAAATAATCACGGCAGAAAACTGACGCAGACGGAGTTTCCGAATAATTATGATCTGAAGAATAAACCTGTAAAGAATTTGTATTTTCTTACAGAAACTCAAGCATCAGGCATTAAAATTGAGTACAGCGATGATAGTGTGGCAATGCTTTATTTTGAACCGGATTTTGAGATGAAAGGTCAGGTTTCCGGGAAGGTCCTGTCCCATAGGGATGTTGTTTACGAACCGATTGCCTTCAACTTAAGTAAACTGGTTGCAGGTAAAGATGTAAGTTATTACTACAAAGTTGAGAAAGACGGGGAAAAAGAAGAATGGAAGCCTTTTGCCGCTAAGGACAGTGTGCTTTTAAATGCTCCAGGAACTTATATAATTAAGGTTAAAGCAACTGGAGGATTCGCGTTTGGAAATGAAATCTCAAAGACAATTACAGTTAATAGAAGAATTGAAAGGATATCAGTAGCTCCAGATCCAATTGAATTGGATGTCGAAAAGTCAATATCATTTAAAGTGGAAATTTCGCCAGCTGATGCATCCAATAAAGAACTCGAGGTGCTCATTGAAGATACATCTATAGCTGCATTAACCGATGGTTATTCAATTTTTGGAAAATCTGCGGGTGAAACGTATTTAATTGTAAGAACCAAGGACGGCTCGAACATTGAAAAGAAAATAAAAGTGATCGTAACCGATCCTTACATTGCTTTAGATGAAATAAAGTTTAATAAAGCTGTATATAAAATTGCCAGGGGAGACAGTATAGCATTAAAAAGACTGCTGATCTTTAATCCTTTTAATGCCACAGATCAGGAAATTGCTGAAGTACTCTCAGAGATGCCTGATAAAGTCCGTGCTGTTCAGAGGGGGGCTGAATGGTACATTGAGGGTGTGGAAATAGGTTACTCCAAGGTAACTGCAGCTGCTGAAACGCAAAAAGACGGAAAGCAGCCGAAAGCATCAGCTCTTTTTGAAGTAGTGAATGAGGATGAACAAACTGATGATGGTCCCTCTGGGGAGGGTAAATGGTAAAAGAAAAAGGTGCTTATGTCTAAAATGGTACCTGTAGGAAGGACACTCGAAAAAGAGAGTGTTCAACCTACAGGTATTTTTTATATACTTGAATTAAGAATATGGGGATTAGGAGACATTATGAGTAAAATAACTTTTTCAGCTAATGAGATAAAGACACTTCAAAAAAATCCAAATGTACAGCGTGTCAGTGAAAGCTCTATTACCTACACAGATGAATTTAAAAGTAGATTCATAGATGAATACCAAACCGGCAAACTCCCTCGTCAGATCTTTGAGGAGAATGGAT
>NZ_JBQCMZ010000008.1:0-86915 GCF_051964675.1 Cytobacillus sp. SAFR-174
TCTGGTTTTGAGTCGGAACCCGGTGCAACTTTGGACTCTGCAACCAGGGTTTTCTGGTTTTGAGTCGGAACCTGGAGCAACTTCGGACTATGCAACCATGGTTTTCCAATGTTGAGTCAGAACCTAAGCAAACTTCCGACTCCAGAACTACGATTTCCTTTTTGAGTCCAAGTCCGATGCTGCACCATGTTAAATCATCAAGATCTCCCGTATATCCTCTTCGGTCAGACTTCCTGCTGCACTTTCATTCGAATCGATGATTTCCTCGATCAGGTTCTTCTTTTTATCCTGCAGTTCATTCATCTTTTCTTCGACGGTGCCACTCGACAATAATTTTATAACCTGGACGGTGTTTTTCTGTCCTATGCGGTGGGCCCGGTCGGCTGCCTGTTCCTCAACGGCAGGGTTCCACCACAGATCGTATAAGATGACGGTATCAGCACCTGTCAGATTGAGGCCTGTACCGCCTGCCTTCAATGAAATCAGGAAAAAATCGCGCTCCCCCTCATTATACCGGCGGCAGATTTCCACCCGGTCCCCCGAAGGTGTCTGTCCATCCAGGTAAAAAAACGGCAAATCCATTAGGGCCAGTTCTCTGCCAATGAAGTCCAGCATTTTAGTGAATTGTGAAAAGATCAGTACACGTCTGCCAGACATCCTGGATTCTTCAATAATTCTCTTGAGCTGTTCAAATTTTGCTGAACTCCCTTTATATCCATCCACAAACAAAGCAGGATGGCAGCAAATCTGGCGAAGCCTTGTCAAACCGGCAAGGATTCTTATGCGGTTCTTTCTGATTGTGTCTTTATTTAAATGCTTTAAGGTATCTTCTCTCAGTTTTGCCAGGTACGCAGCATAGAGCTTCTTTTGATCAGGCAGCAATTCAGACGAATCAATCAGCTCCATCTTTTCAGGCAGCTCTGAAAGAACATCTTCTTTCAGCCTCCTGAGCATGAAGGGGCGAACTCTTCTGGCAATCGTCTTCCTTGTTAAATTACCGTAATCCTTTAGCCCGCCAAACAATTCAGGAAAGACAACATGAAAAATAGACCACAGCTCTTCTGCTGAGTTTTCAACGGGTGTGCCTGTTAATGCAAACCGATATTTCGCTTTGATTTTCTTTACTGCTCTCGCTGTTTGGGTAACCGGATTTTTAAATACCTGTGCTTCGTCGAAAAATGCTGTGTGAAATTGCTGCATCTCATACCATTTAATATCTTTAAGCACCAGCGGATAGGAAGTAATCACCACATCAACGCCGGATAAATCCATCTGAAGCTCAGCCCGTTCTTTTTGATTTCCATCAATGACAATTGCCTGGAGGTCCGGAGTGAACTTCGTCAGTTCGCTTAACCAGTTGTACGTCAAGGATGAAGGGCACACAATAAGGGCAGGGCGGGTACTTTCCCGAATATCCTTAAGCTCAGACTGAATAAAAGCAATGCTTTGCAGTGTCTTCCCAAGTCCCATATCATCAGCCAAAACGCCGCCAAATCCATAATGCGCCATTGTCTTTAACCATTTAAATCCACTTTTCTGGTATTCCCTTAAAGTAGAATTCAGTTTTTCCGGCACAGAAATCTGCAGGCATGATGGATCCTCAAGCTCCGCCAAAAACGTCCTAAACGATTCCTCATGACAGAACACTTCCTGAACACCAGATGCGTCCAGCATTCTAAGACCAGATACAATCGGCATATTCAAACCGCTTTCCAGATCCTCTGCCTGCTCGGGCACAGCTTTCAAGAAACGCTGGATTTCCTCAAATTCACTTGTTTCCAAAGAAAGGAGCGCGCCATTTTTCAGGCGATAGAATTTTCGTTTCTCCTCAAGTGCAAATAATACATCCCGTATCTCCTGGTCAGCTATGCCGGTCAATTCAAACTTGAATTCCAGCCAATTGGTCCGCTCTTTTTTCATTTTTATCCGTATCTGCGGTTTGGCATTCTCCCTGAAAATCCGGTTTCTGACAGCCGTAGTCGCATATATTTGCACCAGTTTCTGCAGTTTAGGGACAACATGATAAAGGAATTCATATTCCAGCTCTTCATTCTGCAGAAAATAGCCGCCATCCGTCTTCGCAAAAGAGCTTTCCTCCATAAGCTGAAGGATCTCATCCTCTAGTGCCACATCTCTAATAATCCGCGTGCCGCCCTTTGGCTCTCTTCTCTCCAGCGGATTGATCACGATATTTTCATAATGAAATTCAATTCCTGCCAGCAGACGGTTACGCAGACGGTCCAAGTATAGCTTGGCAGTCAAAGGAGTTTTCATAAACCTGTGTGACATGTCTTCAGAAATATGGAAGTCCCCCAGTTTTCTCAATCCAGGAACCACTTTTTCCAAAAACATCTCCATTTGTTCAGCAGCAATCGGAATCTTGTTTTTTCCGGCAGCCTCAAGCATCTGTGTTAAATCATACAGACGCTTACAGTCATCTTTCTTGAGCGTGGTGAATTTTCCGCCGGATAGAACCGCACTATACATATCCAGGATCACCAGCCGATCCAGTCCTTTAACATGTAAATAACAATGATCTTTTGTTTCGGCCAGTTCAAATCGTAATGGCAGCCGGTCCTCTGAAAATGTCATCCGATCAAATGTTTTTCCTGTTATTTCAAGCTTTACTTTTTCAGCAAACGCCAAAACTGGCTTCAGCCGTTCCCATGATGATGGAGGGACTAAAAGCATATGCTTCGATGCTGTATAATCAAAATCATCCATTAAAGCATTGATATAGATAGATTCATCGTGTATTACCTGTATCAGCTGCTGAAGGACGGCATCCGCTTCCGGAGGGAAACAATGCAGGGCGGGATCATAGGAAAAAGAAAGTGATAATAGGCTTGGACTCCCCACTTTAACTGAATGGAGAAATTGACGGATATCCAGGACAGCCATTGGGCCGATTGAAATTTTAATGGCAAACAGATAATGCCCTTTTCCCAAATGAACAGGCAGACAGGTGAACTCAGGCTGGAGCACTTGCCTGTTTTCAAAATGAAGCTGGTGCCCGCTTGACCTTCCCGGATGTTCACTGAATAGTGTCATGAGGCTATCTGTTAATGCGTGTTCCGGAGAAGCATCAAGGCTTCCAGCTGATAGGGCTGGCAACTTATATTGCTGCATATCATGAATTGCCAGCAGTACAGCCGCGGCATGCTGGCACTCTTTATCAAATGATGCAAGCTTGGGACAGCTGCATGTAATTTTGAACCCATTACCTGAAGTTTTCTCTACTTCAACATAAAAATCTTCACCGGCAGAAACGGTTGCTTCACAAATATCATCATTGAATTTATTTATCGTTACTTTATGATTCCTGAAAAACGCGTCCCCTCTTTTGAAGGAGACAGTACCGCACATTTCTTTTATCATTTTGTGAGTCATTTTAATATCCACAAATGTTCTCCTTCCGGGAAAATCTATACCAAAATTGTATCATAGTCATCTGCCTAAATTCATTTTTATGCAACACAAAAAGGGGGAGCATATCCCCCTTTGAACCATCAATTATTTAAGTTCCCCCTCCAGCCGGATAATCCATTTATAAAATACCACCACTAATAGAAGGAGAATTGGGTCAACTATTGCCGCATGCCATAATCTCCACCAGCCATAGTTAAAATACCCCCAGGGTTCCGGCAATAAGGCGATGACTTCATATAGCAAAATGGCCACGACAAAAAAAAAGATATAAGAAAAACGTTTAATAAGATCTCCTTTAAAAGGATACCAGTTCAGAAACATCATATTCACCGGGGGCACCAGCGCAATGTGCGCCAAGAGCCCTGGCCAATTTGGCTCCTTGTCAAAGTACCAATATCCCCAATATTTAAACTCGATCATAACATCAAATATCAGCTGAAGGGATATTGTGAATGTCCATATATGTAAAATTTGGTTTTTCGACAAACGCTTATTTGTTTTAAAGGCAATAAGATTAAAAAGAATAGTGGCTGCCAGCAGTCCAATCATAGCAAAATCCTTTTTATTTGTTAATGTCTCTTAAATGGCTTTTTTTATTCCTGATTTGGTAACATTAATCATATTAACTGTGATTAAAAGGAGAATTTAATGGAGCCCTCATTACTTTCAATGTTTCTTCCGGCCATTCAGCAGCTTCCTTTTGGCAGGCCGCTGACAAGGGATCAATTGATTACCCGGGATTTTTTAATAAGTAAGAATGGAGATTTAGAAATATATTTTGCCCCGCACAACGAATATATCAATAATAATGCGAAAATTGTCATGGTCGGAATTACTCCTGGTTGGAGCCAAATGAGGATTGCTTTTGAATCATTCATGAAAGGACTGGAAGCAGAAAGGAAGCTAGACACAATACTGAAAGAAACCAAGGAAACTGCCAGTTTTGCAGGAGGGATGAGGAGAAATTTAATAAGCATGCTGGATCAATGCGGCGTACAGGATGCCCTTGGCATAGATAGCTCTGCTGCGCTATTTGAACGAAATAGAGAACTCCTGCACACCACTTCCGTTGTAAAGTACCCTGTTTTCTACCGGGGCAAAAATTATACCGGACACCAGCCTGATCCATTAAAAACAGAAATTCTTGCTGAGTACGCAACAAAAGTATTCCCGGAAGAGCTGAAACTAATTAATAGTGATGCACTCATTATTCCGCTGGGGATAACCGTTGAAAGGATCCTCCGTCACCTGTACACAGCCAATCAGCTTACAGGACATACCATTTTATTTGGCTTCCCGCATCCTTCAGGTGCAAATGGCCACAGGATTAAGCAGTTTGAGCAGAACAAATATGCTATGACCGGAATCATTAGAAAGTGGGGAGAACAGCTATAATCAAAGAGTCTATTTCCTTCTTTAAACACCATAAAAAAACTGCTTAAACCCATTTTAGAGGTTAAGCAGCCGTTTCCTTAAGGCTGTTTCTCAAGTGCCAATTTAATGCCAAATCCCATTAAAACCGCACCAGATAATCCTTGGATCATATTATTAACAGCAGGTTTTTTCAGCCAGGCCCTGAAAAAGTCTATCAAATATACATAGAAAAAGAACCATATGATTGTTATAAGACTATATAGTAAGCCCATGGCAAGAAATTGCGCAAAGTGATTCCCTTCCGTGCTTAAAAATTGAGGAAAAAAAGTTAAAAAGAATACAGCCACTTTTGGGTTGGACACACAAGTGAAAAAGCCTTGAAGAAAATGCGATTTGTTCTTCTTATGCTTTCTCTCCATGTCAGCCGGTTTTTGTTTATTCGATAGAGACTTTAACGAAACGATGCCCAAATAAATAAGATATATCGCACCAGCATACTTAATGAAAGAAAAAATGTATGCAGACTTTACAATTAATGCCGATAAGCCAAAAACGACAGCCATTGTATGGACCATCAGCCCGGCGACAGATCCGAACATCGTTTTAATGCCGCTTTTTTTCCCGCTTGAAATCGTGTTTTGAATTAGTATTCCTGTATCAGGTCCCGGCAAAATGACTAGCAGAAACGACATAAACAAAAATAATAGCAAATTCTCCATATCACACCCACCTGATAAAAATTTTAAGAATATTATATCAGTTTTCATGAAATTTCCAATAAAAAAGAGCAGTTTCCATAAAGAAAATCTGCTCTAATCATCTTATGCTTTTACTTCTTCTAATCTTTCTTCCACTTCTGCCTCTGAAAGGCCATGCTCAGCAATATAACGGTTCCGGGGATTCGTGCGGCATTCATGAGAACAGCTGCGCATATATTTATGCTCATTTTCTTCAGAGCAAAGGATTTTTTTATTGCAGGCAGGATTTGCACAGTTGACATAGCGTTCACAAGGCTCGCCTGTGAAGTAGTCCTTACCTACGATTACATGTTCCTTTTGGTTAACCGGAACGCCAATGCGATCATCAAAAACATAAAGCTGGCCATCCCAGAGCTGACCCTGTACCTCAGGATCCTTTCCATATGTGACAATTCCTCCGTGAAGCTGGGCTACATCTTCAAAGCCTTCTTTTACAAGCCAGCCGGAGAACTTTTCACAGCGGATGCCGCCTGTGCAATACGTAATGATCTTTTTATCACCAAGCAATTCTTTATTTTCACGGACCCAGTTTGGCAGATCGCGGAAGTTTTCAATATCCGGCCTGATTGCTCCTCTAAAGTGTCCAAGATCATATTCATAATCATTTCGTGCATCCAGCACAATCGTGTCTTCATCCTGAAGTCTTTCGTAGAACTCTTTTGGCTCGAGGTATTTGCCAGTAATCTCGTTCGGGTTCACATCGTCTTCAAGGCGGAGTGTTACAAGCTCAGGGCGTGCACGAACCTTCATCTTAGGAAATGCATGTACATCTGCTTCATCTATTTTGAAAACCATCTCCGCAAAGCGCGGATCCTGCTTCATCGCTTCCATATAGCGGTCGGTCTGTTCCACTGGTCCGGATACAGTCCCATTAATTCCTTCATTCGCAACAAGAATACGCCCTTTAAGGCCCAGCTCATTGCAGAATGCTTTATGCTCCCTTGCGAACTCTTCAGGGTCCTCAATTGGAACATACATGTAGTAAAGTAATACTCTGTACGGTTTTTGACTCATTTGTATTTCCACCTATCACTTAATATTTGCAAGATATATCTGTTAATAGGTTAAAACAATATATACTTACCTAGATAAGTATAACAGATGATGTCAAGTTTCAAAATTTTCGGAGAGCGAAAGATTAATGGAGTCTAATACAATTCCCATGTAAACCACTTTCCATGCCCTTCTGTTTGGCCGGCCAGTTTCTTGTATTCTGCGGCATGCAAATAATAATCAAGATGCAGATTCCGGTCCTGAATATTATTATAAATATGAAAGATATCCCTCATGCATCCGCTTGCTTTTATTTTTGCAAGCAGATTCTCTTTTACTTCTGACGGCATTTGATTGGCCACATGTGTGTGGAATACACAGATTGAATGTTCGTCAGGTATACCTTCAATCAAACCCGGCAAAAGCTCAACACCATCTCCTTCTATAAGGGAGATTGGGTTTTCCCTTACACATTGGGCAGCTTTTTCAAATAGAGTTCTTCTCTCCTCATGTTCAGGCCAGATAAGTGATTTCAGCCACAAAAAATCTTCCCCGATATTCAAGTCATTTATATGAAGATCAATCCCAATTCTTGAAGCAACCGGCGGCATTTCTTCAGGAAAAATCGGGACTTGGCTCCCCTTAATTTCAGAGGATAAATGAACGTACGCGTTTGGAGTCCCGTATGTTTCTCCTGTCCCATAAGAGTAGCTGTATTGATCCCAAAGAAGCTGCAGGCCGGCGCTGGTCCCTATCTCAATCAGGGCCAGGGGCTTTTTGGTTTGCTGGTAAATATAAGCGAATACCGGGAATAGGTAAGCACAGCGCCTTACTTCATTCGTCTGAACTATTCTTGTTTGTATTATCTCTTTAATTTCTTGTGAATACAGCCTGCAGAAATCTTTAAAGCTTTGGAAGGAATCTTGAGGGTTTCTTGGATCCTCCACTATACTTGGATAGAATTCCTTAAGTACATGCTCTTTCCCTTGTAACAGCAGATAATGAATGGCCCCCAAAAACAAATTTGGCACAGGCTGGCTATCTCTCGCTTCAGATGCCAAAACCAGCAATTCCTTATCCTCTGAAATTCTATTTGATAAAAATTCATAAAGATTACTGGAACCTCGGCATTCATATTGTCCAAAAGTCTTGAATTTCGATGATAGGTTAGGTATTAACATTTTCATCCCCTCCGAGCCGAACGTAAGTATCTGTGTTCCAATGCTTTGAACCTGTTTTCCTCTTACCGGTCCATCCGGCTTTTTGAAGCTCCCCCGCAATTAACAGGTTAAAAAAACCGTGTCCAGCGAGAACAGCAGAATGATGTTTTTTTGCAATTGAGGTCAATAATAATGATGCTTGCTTTGCCCGCAGCTTTGCATCCCTATATGATTCACACCCCTGCGAATAGCCGCATATCCAAAGTAACCTTAATACCAGTGCCCAGGTTTTGGGCCTTAATTTCAGTCCCGCCAAATTACTGGCAGGAATGGGCAATTCAGCTTCTCTGAATATTGGATCTGCATGAATCTTTGCGAAGGGATTTATGCATTTAGCGGACTCGATAGACCTCTTCAGATTACTTGTAAGTATTAAAGATGCTGAAACCCCTTTTTCCAGAGCATCTGAAGGACAAACTTCATCTACAAGAATCCCTAAACGGTTATACGTTTCAACCCATTTCTTAAATTCACGGCTATTCAGGCGGTGGTCTTCTATATGCGCTGACCTGCCATGTCTGATTAGTGTAATTTCCATTTAATAACCCCAAAAATATATATTTATTTCCTTTATGGATAATTTAATTAACATGGAGGTGAAGACCATGCGGGAACAAGAATATCCAAACGTAAAACTCGGCGGCAAAAAGGTGCACGAAAAGGGAAATGGCGGAGACCAGGTTCGCGGACATGAAAAGGAAAATAAAAATGGCACATTTAATACAAATCCTAAATCTGATCTATAACCTTAACGCGGGACACCCCCATATTGAATGGCGGGTGTCTTTGAAAATTATCTAAGCCCAATCCCTTTTTCTAATGGTGTAATGGAGAAACAGTTCTCCATCAATCTCTATTTCGCCATCAAGCTTGAAGCCGCATTTTTGCAGAACTCTATTGGAACTGGCATTGCTGGTTAATGCAACAGCATTTAGTGTGTCAAGAGCCGTTTTTTCAAAAAGAAAATCTATTAGCCCTTTTGCTGCAAGGGTGGAGTAACCTTTATTCCGGCAGTGCTTCGAGATGGCATAGCCAATTTCCCTGTTCGGTTCTGGCAGTTCATCCTTTATTCCTGTATTGCAAAAGCCAATAAACTCTCCAGTTTCCTTTAAAATGATTCCCAAATTCAGAAAGCCGGCATCTTTCAGATCTGGCATTGAAGATTTGAATTTTTCATTGGCCGGAATTTCATAATTCTTCATCCAGTCCACCCGCTGCTCAAGCGTAGCCTGTGCACCTGGAATAAACTTATAAACTTCCGGCTGCGAAGTAATTTCATAGAGTGCCTGGACGTCCTCCATCCGGTATTCCCTGAGGATTACTTCACCGCAATCAATTATGATTTCCTTCTTCATTCTTTCATCTCCATTGCGTAAACATCCAGTGTGTGTTCTTCAATCAAATCTATGTTTCTTTTATTTTTAACATATTCTAAAATATGTTCTTTCATATTAGGATACAACACTATATTGGCCAGTTCAGAAAGCGGCACCCACCTAACGCCTGCTTGGTTAGGGTCCGGGGCTGAAGGCATTTTAGGCAATGAGTCTTCCCTTAACTGGCATTCAAACATTAAGCCCAGTGAATGTATCTGTCCATACCTAAATTCATTTAAATGAGGGGCATATTCATAAACGAACGCCAATGGACCGACCGTCACATCTACAGATGCCTCTTCTTTTGCTTCCCTTTTTACTGCATCAATTACTGATTCCTTGGGTTTAACCCCTCCTGCAGGCAAATTGTAATGAAGGCCTCTTTCATCCTGAAACTCAATCAGCAGAATTGAATTATTTTCTATAATTACTGCACCTGCTCTGACTCTAATATGATAGTTCATTCGCTCTCAGCTGCCTCCTAAAATAACTTTCTGCATTTAATAATAAAAGCAGCAGGTATAGCTCTCGCCTTTTCATAGGAATACCATCGATTGGCATGCCGCTGAACATCTTGCTCAGTAAGACTTACATCTTCAATTACCCTCTCAATCACAAACCCGTTTTCAATTAATAGATTAATATATGTACTTAATTTATATTGCTGCATAAAGGCAGGCTGTTTCCATGCTATGTGCTGATAGGGGCCCTCTTCAAGATAGGATTTATCCATAATTAATGCTCCATTTTCAGCCTTAATCCGGTTATACAGAGGATGCTCCCAGCTGAAAATAAACATCCCGCCTGATTTAAGATAGGAATGAACATTTTTCAGCGTCTCTTCTAAATTCGTGGTCCAGCCAATCGCATAAATGGAAAAAACGGCATCGAAATAATCAGCAGGGATTCCGGGATTTTGTTCCATCGGGGATTCAAACAGCTTTACTTTTGAGGAGGAATTTTTCAAAAGTTCCTTGGAAGCATCGATTTGTCTGGACGATAAATCCAATCCCCATAATTCACCCGCTCCGCGCTGATCCAAATATTTTAGGGAATGCCCGCTTCCGCAGCCAATCTCCAGCATCTTTAAACTGCTCACATCTCCAAACAAGTGAAGGTCATCTTCAGTTGGCGCCAATGGTCCATATTCAGGCAGCGGATTGCGACCATAAAACCTTTTAGCCGCTTCATCCCAGCTTTTCTTATTTATTTCCAGTGTTTCATTAATCATAAATAACTCCTTTATACTGAAAAATAGTAAACCTCTTCCTCTCCCCATTTCTCTCCAGTGGGGGAAAATCCAAAGTTTTTATAAAGTATCCTTGCGTGTTGATTATCTTTATGAACCGTTAAGCGGATTTCCTCGCATTTTGGAAATTTAGTTTTTATCCAGCTGATCATCACGGCTAATGCTGCACGGCCATAGCCCCTGCCCTGATACTTCTGATCAATAAAAAAACCGTTTATCCAATACATATTAACCGTATCCGGCTCATAGGCATGCATGATGAAACCAACCATTTTATCATTGTCATAGATTGAGAATGGAATATACTCTACTGCATCCCCATCTGGTTTAATATAAACCTTGGCAAGTGATACAGCCGCTAAGGGAACGAAATCACGCTGCCATTCTTTTACCTTCATCTGTATGGCTTCTTCCCAGTTGTCTCTTGTGACGGGTTTTAACTTAATGGTCATTAGCCTCAGCCCCTCTTACAATTTCCTGTTTTTCTCACCATCATGAATAATGATGCTTACATAAGCGGCCTCTCCATTTTCAACATGGTTTTTGATTTGTGACACATCGATCTCTTTCTCAATCCGGATGAGCTTTACCTCGTTGGGGAGCAATTTAACGTTAGCAGGTTCACCGCTGTTCATCAGTGAAAGCATCTTTACATCCTCTTCAAATAAATATCTGTCATAAAAGCCGATAGTAAAAGACACTTCTTCATTGCTGTAATTTTCAAATGGCAGCTCACACTTTCCCTTTAAAGTATCTTCACCAATCATTACAAACTTACATTGACTTTCATCTTTTATATAGGAAACTGCATTGATGCCATTTGCCAGCGTTTTTTGATAAGCCTCTGCCAGAGAAGGAGGCAGAAGGGAAACGATGATGATAACGGCAAAAAAAGACCGCAAATGATATTTTTCAAGTGAACGATGAAGCAAGACCATACCCAGCACAAGTAATATGAGAATAAATACTCCTGCAAAATTAAATCCATCTGCTGATTTGATTGGAATATTTATAATCGTTAATGCTGTATCACCTAGTGAATTTTCATGCGGAAAAGGAAAGTTTAATGCCATGGAAATAACGATTAAGACAATTGATGTCAAAAAGAACTTTTTATTTTTAATCAAGGCAGATCCTCCTTTACTTCTTTTCTGAGGATCCAAACGATGCCCCAAAAGCAACTCCCATAGCAATGCCCAAAGCCCAATTTTCAAAAAGCATTCCAAAAACTAAACCCAGCGACAGACCATAGCCCATTCCGCTTCCTGAAAAACCCCAGTTCATTTTTCTCATCCATTAAACCGCCTTTAAATGTTTTACCTTACATACGAACTAATGGAAATTTAGTTTCATATTTTTGGAAAAAGGCAGGCGGATATCTTATCACCTCTGGGCTGCCAGCTGTCTTTTTAACACTCGGATTTGCCCCCGATGGCTGATTTCATCCTCCATAACGTGATACCAGAACCAATAGTTGTTGAAAGGGACTCCATTGTTCCACTTTCCTTCTTCATATAGCCAGCTATCCTGTTTGGATGCTAAAAGGTTTAACGTTTTCTCTCTAATTGCTGATAGTTCCTCCAAGTAAAATTCTAGAGGATGATGATTAATTTCATTCCTTGCTTTCTCACCCAATTCATACGCCGCGGCCCATTTTGAATATTCTTCATCGTTAAGATCTCTATTTTCAAAAGTAATGATTTGGTGAACATATTCAACAAAAGCAATATGCTTCAAAAGTGATCCTATTGAATTACTGTTTTCATCGGGAAGAAAATCCAGCTCATTCTGTGTCAAGCCAGCAACATCTTTAAGCGTCACAGACCTGGCATGTTCCAGCATTGACACAAGTTCTCCTATTTTTTCATCATAGCCCTTTACATGTTTAATCCGATAATCTATCAATTGTAAACTCTCCATTCTTTTTTTCAGGGAAAAGACTGCCGGGAAGGCAGTCTTTTCCATTATGCTATCGTATCCAGCAGCTCAATATCTAAATCCTCAATATTCTCCCAGCTATGATGGATTTCTAGATGCCACTCATTTTTCAGCCGATTGTATCCCTTTTCTTCAATCCAGCTGTGCAATTCCCTATAGGAATTTCCAATCTCATCATTAGGTCCTTTGTGCCGGATAGAGGCATATTTTTGCGGTGGAATTTCTAATGAAAACATTCCATCAGGAACTCCGATAAATTCCTTCACCTCAATGCCAATCCAATAGCCGTCTTCTTCAGGAGAGTCTTCCACCACTTTAAAAGCACCAACAAGCCGGTCTGGATTTACAGCTCCCTTAATTTCTGTAAGGCGTTCCGTAAATAAATTAATAGCCCGCGGAATTTCAGCCAGGTACTGATCCGGCGGGCATAAGACGCGGATCCCTATTAGTCTCAAACTTCCGCGTTCTGTCTCAGCAGCCCGCAAAATCAATTCAGACATCCTTTCCCTCCTTATTAAGCAATGGGTAATGCCAGTTCTCTAAACCTCTCAGCTGCTTTTCGGATATCTGTGTCAAAGCCCATTTCGTTCATTGTTTCACCGATCAGCACAATGGCCCTTTCAAGCATCTCTTCAGTCGTATTCCCCATATGGCCGATTCGGAATGCTTTCCCCGCAAGATGAGCCAGGGCACCGGCAACAATAACACCTTTTTTCGCAAGAGAGGCCCGGAATTCAGCATCATCCATACCTTGAGGGTAAAGGATACAGCTGAGAGTAGCTGCAGCAGCATTTTCATCAGCAATTGCCTTCATTCCATATTCAGCAAGCGCAGCCCTGACAGCTTTTCCAAATGCTTCATGGCGCTTGTAACGGTTTTCCATTCCTTCCGCTAACACCAGCCTCATTCCCTCTTCATAAGCATAAATCAGATTAACAGGTGGTGTAGCAAAGTACTTTTGCGGATCATGCATAATGGGAATCCAATTATAAATATCGCAATAGTAGGCAGGAACCCGTTCCATTTGTTCACGGGCAGCCAATGCTGTCTCATTGAATGCCACAACAGCGAGTCCTGGCGGCACACCGATCGCTTTCTGTGAGCCTGTTAAAACGACATCAATTTTCCCTTCGCCATATGACTTGCTCATATCCTCTTCCATCGCAGCCGTCGCACAGACTCCATCCAGAATAACGAGTGCCCCATGCTTTTTAGTGATAGGCACCAGGGAATCCAGGTCTGCCGCAACACCTGTTGAGGTATCAGCATGGGTTATCGTCACCGCTTTATAGGAATGTGATGCAAGTTTTTCCTCAACAGCGGCGGGATCTACCTGCTTCCCCCATTCAGATTGAATAATATCTGCCTGTATTCCGAACGCCTTGGCTAATTGCAGGAAACGATCACCGAAAAAGCCCTGGCTTATAATCAATAGCCGTTCTCCTGCTGCTACCGTGTTTACCAGAGCCATTTCCATCGCAATCGTACCGGAGCCGGAAACAACAAACACCTCTCCATCTGTCTTCAGCATCTCCCTCGTTTTCTCTATCGCACTCTTATAAACAGCGGCAAATCTCGGATCCGTATGCCCCCTTGTTTCCTGTGACATCGCCTCGTAAATCGAATCCACAACAGGCGTAGGTCCCGGGATCAAAAGCATTTCCTCGTTTGGCATGATAAATCCTCCTTTGGTTGGTTTTTAGATATCTAAATGTTTCGACATTTTATTTTAAAAACCTTTATTCTTATCATCAATTGATGTTAATTCATATTTTCTGTTCTTATATCCTCCGGTGTGGGGTAGTTCCATAGAGTTGAGTAGTCGCGTAGCAACAGTAATAGATTCTATATGAAGAAAACTCCTAAGTTCCCTGTTTGTTATGCTGGTTCTAAATATCAAACTATAATCTTTAATGGCATTTATATGGGCCTCTTTATAATTCCTCCTGCATGCTTTACAATGCCATGTTCGCTTTGCCCTTTGCATAGGCATAAGATTGCAATTAGGACAAAATACACCTGTTGCGATATCTTCCTTAATTATGTGAAATCTATCCAGAATAGATGAATCTGATTTAACAGCTGCCTTCTTTAAGAGTCGGATGGATTTCTTAAGTAGTTTTTCAGAGATTTGATTTTCGGAGATATTTGTTTCAATTTGTATTATTTTTGATGGCAATACTTCTTTGTGGATGACTTTTTGACTGAGGTTTACATTTGGGGGAATTGATTTAATTCCAGTATGAGGATTAGTGATTACAACTTTTGAAAAAATAGGTAACTATCCGAGACCATTTTCAGCAAACCATTTCTTTAGTTGGTTTTCCTGACGATTCACTTGAACAATGGGACACGGAAAAACACTTTCTTCCCCATCCTTATTTCGAAATAGCTGATTATAAATTGTATCAAAATGGAGAATACCAGAAATATTTTTCACTTCTAAAATTAAAGCAAACTTCAGGGATAATATTAATGTATCCATTTGAAAATACCGGTTCGCATCAGGCAGACGAAGATCGTGCAGGATATAGTAACGCTTGTCGTTTAAAAATCCCAAAGGAAAATCAATAGAAGTCTCTCCTTTGAATCCAGCTTTCCGTTTACTGATTTCTTCTTTTATTAGGGGTATTTTTGGATGGTGAGGTGGCAGCCTGCGAAGAAGAGCTTCCAATTTGAGAATCACAAGAGGAATTTCACGCTGTTTTACAATCATTTTTTCACTCCAATCTATATTAGTCTTGTTTAGATTTCTACTTATTGAGAAAAAATCCCTTCTTTTCATTCATTATGATGGATTTATTTTCGGATAAGTATTATTACTTGCTGAAAAGGAACTTTTTCTTTCTTATGGATAAATTTACTTTCGTATAAGCTCTTTTTATTTTCGTTTAGCTTTAGTCGTTTATCGAACTTGAGCAGAAAAAAAGACAGGGCACCAGCCCCATCTTTCCTCAACCTCAATTATGAAAATTAGTCCCGTCCGTTATCGCTTCAATAATACCCGCCCGGATCACGAAGTCGCCAAAATGCTCGCCGTCCTGACGTTCACGGGCGTAGCGCGGCAGGATGACGCGCAGCTCGTTCAGGATTTCTTCTTCCCCGATATTTTCGCGGTACATTTTGCTGAGGCGGCTTCCGTCAAAGGCTGCCCCGAGATACATATTGTACTTGCCGACCGCCTTGCCGATAAAGCCGATTTCTCCGAGTGCGTGACGCGCGCAGCCGTTCGGGCAGCCGGTCATGCGGATCGTGATTTCTTCATTCCGCAAGCCCGCCACATCAGCGATTTCATCAATTTTATCGATCAATCCTGGCAGATAGCGTTCAGCCTCAGCCATCGCCAAACCGCAGGTCGGCAGAGCCACACAGGCCATGGATCCACGGCGCAGCGCACTGTAGCGGCTTCCGTCTGTTAAGCCATATTTTTCAATCAGCGACTCAATCGCAGCTTTATCTTCGTCAGCCACACTGCCGATAATCAGGTTCTGATTGGCCGTCAGCCTGAAATCGCCTTTATGAATCTTGGCGATCTCCCGCAATGCTGTTTTCAGCTGATAATCTTCGAAGTCTGCCACACGGCCTCCTTCTATGAACATCGTAAAATGCCATTTTCCGCGGACACCCTTTACCCATCCATAGCGGTCACCGTTGGAATCAAACTTGAATCCGCGTGCTTCCTCCAGCTTCCAGCCTAAGCGGTTTTCCAGCTCTTCAATAACAGTCTCCAGCCCGAGGCGGTCAACCGTATATTTAAATCGGGCATTTTTCCGGACGGAGCGGTTTCCGTAATCCCGCTGAATCGTAATAGTCTTTTCAGCCACTTCGTAGATTTTATCTGGCGTCACAAAGCCAATTACCTTCGAAAGCTGCGGGTATGTGGCTTTATCTCCGTGAGAGAAGCCCATTCCTCCGCCAATTGCCACGTTAAAGCCTGCCAGCTTGCCATCTTCAACTATCGCTATAAAGCCGAGATCCTGTGAAAAGACATCAATATCATTGGAAGGCGGTACAGCGATCCCAATCTTAAATTTCCGCGGCAAATAAAGCGGGCCATACATCGGCTCAATCTCTTCATCCACTTCTGGGGAGCCGGCTACTTTTTCTTCATCCAGCCAAATTTCATGATAGGCACGTGTGCGGGGCAGAAGATCGTCACTTAACATCTTCGCCAGCTCATACACTTCCTCATGAATTTCAGATTGATCGGGATTGGAGATGCACATGACATTCCGGTTCACATCTCCGCATGCTGCGATCGTATCAAGCATCGTTGAATGAATGGCCTGGATGGTCTTTTTCATATTCCATTTCAGGATTCCATGCATCTGGAAGGTCTGGCGTGTTGTTAATTTGAGAGTGCCGTTGCCATACTTCTCAGCCAGGTCATCCACGACTAGCCATTGCTTTGGTGATGCGACACCTCCGGGAAGACGCAGGCGGAGCATAAACTGATAAGCCGGCTCAAGTTTCTGCTTCTGGCGTTCATTCCTGAGATCCCGGTCATCCTGCAGATAGCTGCCGTGGTGCTTCATTAGTCTGTTATCATCATCCGGGATACCGGAGCTGATCCGATCCTGCATAACTTCCGCCAGCGTTCCGCGCAAAAAGTTGCTTCGATCCTTAATTCCCTCAACATCACTGGGAGGTCCGTCCGGTGCTTTTAATTTTGGGTTTACCATGCTGAAAAACTCCTTTCCTTCCAAATCAATATACGTCGCGCTGGTAGCGTTTATTTTTCTGCATATCGGCAAGATATTCCGCAGCCTGTTCGCGGCTCATTCCGCCTTCTTTTTCAATAATATCTATGAGTGTGTTATGGACATCATGAGCCATGTTTTTCTCATCGCCGCAGATGTAGACTGCCGCACCTTGCTCGAGCCACTGGAATAGTTCCCTGCTGTTTTCCTGCATTCTATGCTGAACATAAACCTTCTCATCATCATCACGGGAAAAAGCGACATCCAGCTTCGATAAGACTCCATCCTTTAGCCACTTTTGCCATTCAGTCTGATATAGAAAATCGGTTACAAAATGCTGGTCGCCGAAGAATAGCCAGGACTTCCCTTCCGCGCCTTTTTCTTCACGCTCCTGCATAAAGGATCGGAACGGTGCAATTCCTGTTCCGGGACCAACCATAATAATTGGTGTTTCCGGATTTTCAGGCAGTTTAAAGTTTTCATTGTGCTGAATAAATACCGGCAGTGTATCACCAGGCTGGAGGCGCTCTGCACATAGAATCGAGCAGACCCCTTTACGTTCACGGCCATGGGCGTCATAGCGGACTGCACCGATAGTTAAGTGTACTTCATCAGGATTTGCTTCAAAACTGCTGGAAATAGAATATAGACGCGCAGGCATCTTACGCAGTATAGAGACAAACTCTTGTGCCGAACTGCTCCATGGCTTAAAATCACGGACTAAATCGATTAAATCACGGCCATCGATATAGGATTTCAATCGGCTGCTGTCTAATGCAAGCTGGTGCAGCTCTTCATTACCGGAAAGGTTTGCAGCCTTTTCTACAAGCGGCTTGGTCAGGACAGTAATCTCAAAGTGAGACGACAGTGCTTCTTTTAATGTTACTGTCTCCTCCTTCACTCTGACTGCTTCCTCAGGATCCCAGTTCATCTCAGCTAAAAGCAGGTCAACCAATTCAGGATCGTTCTCAGGGTATACTCCCAGGCTGTCACCAGGCTGATACGTCAGTCCTGAACCCTCTAACGAAATCTCTAGATGACGTGTTTCTTTATTGGAGCCGCGCCCGTTGAGATTAATATTCTCCAGCACTTCTGCACGGAACGGATTCGATCGGGAATAAACTGACTCGGCATGTGCTGAAGCTGAAAATGAAGCGGCTGAAGGAGAACGACTGCTGCTTTCCCCATCGCTCAAGCCGGCTAATACAGCTTCCGCCCACACTGCTGCAGGCTCTTCGAAATCAAGATCACAATCTACCCTTGGTGTTATTCTCGTTCCGCCAATCTCCTCGAGACGTTTATCAAAATCCTTCCCAGTCTGGCAGAAGAATTCATATGAACTGTCGCCAAGAGCTAAAACTGAGTAACGGAACTCTTCAAGTTTTGGAGCTCTTTTTCCGTGAATGAATTCATGGAATGTTAAAGCGTTATCCGGAGGATCTCCCTCACCATGAGTACTGACGACAATTAACAGGTTTTTGACCTTTTTAAGATTATTAGGTTTAAAGTCACTCATTGCTGAAACGTTTACTTGAAAACCTCTCTCCTCAAGCGTTTTCCCGGCTTTTTTTGCCAGATTCTGCGCATTCCCGGTTTGTGATCCAAATAAAATGGTCACTTCCTTTGGAATAGCCGGCGCCGCTGCCGGTGCTGGACGCTCTTCCACTGCAGGGGCAGCCTGCAAAGTTGAGGACTGTATCGCGGCAAGATACCCGCTCAGCCAGAGGGATTGAGTCTCTGTCAGAGTCGGAAGAAGACGATTCAGGAGCTCTGTCTGCTCCTGGTTAAACGGACTGTTCATTACCTGAAGTTGCAACATGATCCACCTCGCAAACCAGCAGAGTAGGGCTGGTTTATTCTTATTTTTTTAAAATTCTTCTTTTCCTATAAAAAAAGTCGGGTTTATAATTAAAAAAATATATATCTAATACTTTACCGAATGATTTAGCATTAGTAAAATAAATATTAATTATCATAACTATTAACATTATTAATTACAAAAGGGTGATATTTTGCATTATGATGCGTTAAAAACATTCGTAACCTTGGCTGAGGTGAAAAATTTTACAAAGACGGCTGAGCTCCTTCTCATGTCGCAGCCCAGTGTCAGCATGCACGTAAAAAATCTGGAAAAGGAATTTCAGACAAAGCTTTTTCAGCGTTCACCAAAATACTTGAAGATTACGCCCAGCGGTGAAATATTATATGACCGGGCCAAGCAGATGATTACCATTTATGAGCAAACCAGGCAGGAAATTTTAGATCAGCAGCATACCATTAAAGGGGATCTGAAAATTGCGGCCAGTTTCACAATAGGGGAATACATCCTTCCTCCCCTTCTTCTTGACCTGCAGAATGAATATCCTGAACTGAATCTCCAGATTACGATCGCCAACACGGAGGAAGTTGTCCAGTCGACCCGCTCCCATCATGTCGATATCGGCTTAATTGAGGGCCAGACAAATGAAAAAGAGCTTATCGTGACTCCTTTTTTAGAGGATGAATTATTTATTGTGACCTCTAACCAGCATCCATTGGCACAAAAAGAAGAAGCAACTATTGCTGATCTCCAGGATCAGGCCTGGATCATGAGGGAAAACGGCTCAGGAACCCGGGAATATTTTAACCATGTGGTCAGATCAAATGGCCTTAAGGTGAAATCACTCCTGACAATCTCAAGCAACCAGGGAATAAAAGAAACACTCATCAATGGGCTGGGAATGAGCATTCTTTCCGGAAGCGTAGTCGCAAGAGACGTAAAACAAAACAACCTGTCTATCATTCAGGTGAAAAGTCAGGAATTCAAACGCACTCTGTCCTATGTACTTTCTCCCATTATGCAGGAAAAGAGGAATGTCAGCATTTTTATCGAAGCTCTCAGCGAAAGATGGCATCCTAAATAAAGGCGCTGAGTCGGAAGTTACCTCGGGTTTGGACTCAATAATGGAAAAACCTGATCCCTGTGTCCGAAGTTGCCTCGGGTTCGGACTCATCATTGGAAAAACCTGTTCCCTGTGTCCGAAGTTGCTCCAAGTTCAGACTCATCATTGGAAAAACCTGATCCCTGTGTCCGAAGTTGCTTCTGGTTCGGACTCAAAAATAGAAAAACCTGGTCGCTGTGTCCGAAGTTGCCTCGGGTTCGGACTCATCATTGGAAAAACCTGTTCCCTGTGTCCGAAGTTGCCTCGGGTTCGGACTCATCATTGGAAAAACCTGATCCCTGTGTCCGAAGTTGCCCCGGGTTCGGACTCATCATTGGAAAAACCTGATCGCTGTGTCCGAAGTTGCTTCTGGTTCAGACTCATCATTAAAAAACCTGATTGCTGTGTCCGAAGTTGCTTCTGGTTCAGACTCAAAAATAGAAAAACCTGGTCGCTGTGTCCGAAGTTGCCCAGGGTCAGATTTTAAAAAATAAGACAAGCTTTTTTTCACACTAGTCCCACTTTATTCATATATTATAGTGTAGACGTGTATAAAATCTGTCCATTTTATTCAAAATAAGGAAAAAATGGCTGAGGTGAAAAAAATGGGATTATTGAATGCCTTTAATGAATGGCGCGAAATGAGATATCAGAATCATGTCAATCGCATGAAGGAAGAAAACAAGTGTCCGGACTGTTACGGCAGGGGTTTTTCACTTTATCCGGGGAATGAATTCGCTTATCATGCAAATCAATTTGACTGCCAGGGCTGCAATGGAACCGGACTGTATTCAGAATGGAATAGCATATCATAATGAAAGGCCATGATCCATTGGGGATCATGGCCTTATTTTGAACTTATGCTAATGTCTTATTCGACTCAAATTCTTCTTTAACCCTTTTTAAAAGCTCCTTATTTGTTAATACTTCATACCCGGTAAGTGCCATAGCCTTCGCTCCAAGAATCATGGCTTCTCTGGCCTGCTCACTCATTGCAGCTTCACGGAATTCATGTGTATGGCAGGCATAAGCCTCATTTGTAATTTTAATATAGGGATGAATGGAAGGTGCTGCCTGGCTGACATTTCCCATGTCCAGAGAACCTGAGCCATCCTTTTGCTCCATTATTTCCTCCTCATTGACACCTAGGGAAATCAGTTCCTTATTAAATGCTTCTGATAAAGGACTATTCGTAACCATATCGTCATATGAGAATTCATAAAAGGACCACTTCATTTCTGCACCAGTCTGCAGAGCTGCCCCTTCAGCACATTTTTTGACCTTTTCTACTAATTCATTTACATATTCACGCTTTGCAGCGCGAACATAAAATTGGGCAACCGCATAATCCGGAACAACGTTTGCCGCTTTGCCCCCTTCTGTGATAATCCCATGAATTCTGGCATCAGGCTTGATATGCTGACGCAAGGCATTTATGCTGCTGAAGGTTTGAAGAACAGCATCCAGCGCATTTATGCCCAAATGCGGGCTGGCAGCTGCGTGTGCTGACTTTCCAAAAAACTCAAACTGGATCGCATCCATCGCCAGTGATGAACGGCTCTTCACATAATTGTCGAGGGGATGAACCATAATCGCTGCATCCAAAGCGTCAAAAATACCCGCTTCGGCCATGGTCACCTTGCCGCCCTTTGTCTCCTCTGCAGGCGTGCCAAAGACAATGACTTTTCCTCCTGTTTCATGAATCACTTTGCTCAGTCCAATTCCGGCAGCAATCCCCATTGTCCCAATAAGATTATGGCCGCATGCATGCCCAACTTCAGGCAATGCATCATATTCAGACATGTATCCAATTACAGGCCCTTCTTTCCCGCTGTCATAAGTAGCCGTGAAAGCAGTCGGCAAACCGCAAGTGCCAATTTCCACGGTAAAACCATGCTTCTTAAGCTCCTCTGTCAATACTTTGCATGCCTTGTACTCTTCATGCCCCAGTTCGGGATTTTCCCCTATGTAAGTGCTTATTCTATTAAAATCATCTTGAAGTTCATCGATTTGGTTAATAATAAGATTTTTTCCCATATATCTGCTCTCCTAATCCGTCAATCTATCTATATATTTATTCATATATAATTATAATAATACATTTCTATACTATTTTACAGCACGAATTATTTCGTTATTTTCTCCAAAGGCCGTTCAACGATCAGTGCATCCTCCCAATCCTTGCAGACATCTACCCAGGCTTTGGCATCTGAATATGTATTGATTTCATCAGGAGTCAGTTCAATGGCGGAATTGCTGCTTCCACATGCAGGGAAAAGGGTTTCGAATCTGTTCATAGATTCATCCAGATAGACTTCCAGGTCATTCTTCAGTCCAAATGGACACACCCCGCCAACAGCATGGCCGGTCTGTTCGAGAACTTCATCCGCTGAAAGCAGACGGGCTTTAAATCCGAATGTTTTCCGGAACTTCTTGTTGTCAATTTTCGCGTCGCCTGCTGCCACCACAAGAATTGCTTCGTCCCCATTACCCCTGAAGGAAAGCGTCTTGGCAATTTGTGCAGAGCAGACACCGATTGTTTCAGCAGCCTGTTCCACTGTTGCGCTTGAAGAATCAAACTCCATTACATCCTGTTCCCTGTCCCATTTCTTAAAATGGGCTTTCACATTTTCAATTGACACTCAATCTCACCCTTCCCCTTTGTTAAAATGTTATATATATTCATTATGTATACTTTATAGTTGTCTATTTTAACATATTATCTGAGCCTGTCACCGTGATAATACTCTTTTATCAGAAGATTTGCATTTGCTCTTATTGGTTCCTTGCACTAATATAAATTTATATTAAAAACACAGATTTAAAGAAGGATTTTTTATGAAACAGACTATTCCATATAAATTTATAGGAGGACGCATTGCCAAAACCGGACTGGCTGTTTTTATAACAGCTTTTATTTGTCATATGCTGAATTGGCCAGCCATGTTTGCTGTAATTACGGCCATCGTTACCATTGAGCCCACTGTTGCGGACTCCATCCGGAAAGCATATGTCAGGTTTCCGGCGGCTGCCATTGGAGCGGGATTTGCTGTATTATTTACGTTCATTTTCGGGGACAGCCCTTACAGTTATGCTTCTGTTTCGCTTGCGACAATCATCGTTTGCCATAAGCTGAAGCTTCATGACGGGATGCTGGTGGCTACGTTGACTGGTGTTGCTATGATTTCTACCGTTCATGACCATTATTTGTCGTCTTTTTTCATTCGATTGGGGACTACCACAACCGGTATTGTCGTTTCCACGGCAGTTAACTTTTTTGTCATGCCTCCCAATTACTCAAAATCAATCATAAAAAACATACATGCCTTATACAGAGGTTCCGGTGACATTTTACTTAAAAGAGGCATTGAGATTTTTAATTCACAGGAATCTGATAGGAATGTCCGCTCTGATTTTCAAAGACTTATAAAAGATATCGATAAGACCGAAACATTATGCCACTATCAAAAAGCTGAATACAGATATCACCGATTCAGCCGTGAGGATATGCGCGACTTTCATTATGAATATAAGAAACTGACCATCTTAAGGCAAATCACCTATCACACGGGAAACTTGATCTTTCTTGCGCCTGGCCGGCTGGACATTGAGAAGAGCAGGAAGAAGTTCGCCTTGTCAGTCCTTGAGGATTTAAAAGACAGTCTGTATGATCCGGGCTTTCATATTTCAGAAACCCAGCGGGAAAAAATCAGCCTGGTAACACACTGGTTTATTGAGCAAAAACAGCTGGACCCTGCAGGCGGTTTAAAACCGCGCACACACCACCATGTCCAGCCTGAAACAGCCATTCTCTATGAAATTCTCTCTATCCATGACTTAATTGAGGAATTAAATCAAATTCAAATTATGGAAATAAAACACCGGAAGCTTTTAAAAGCCCCATTGAAGCAGGTGGCCAAAAGGCGGGAAACAGACATGGATGAATAAAGGAAGACCGGGGATTCAAATCCCCGGTCTTTTTCCATTATGAAGATATACTCGCTTTACCCATCAAATATCCTGCTATGATTCTCGTTAAAGCATCACAATCCATTTGCAGCATGGGAACCCCTGCATCTGCAAGCAGTTTTTCCGTATTATCTGATGGGAAATCAACGGTCCTCTGGAAATAACTGTTAAAAATGCTCATTGAATCATGAAAAGCCTTTTCCTCACTTGTCATTTCTGCAGAGTCTCCAGGGACACACATCTCCAATTGCGGAAAATCCAATACCTCTTTTACTATTTCATACACATCTGATTGCAGAGGCGGGTTAGGATTTGTAATATTGTAAATCCCGCCATTCTCTGCATGAATCAAGGCGGCATGCAGTGTATCTATCACAAAATTCACCGGCACGAAATTCTGGGCCACTTCAGGATCCAGATAGATTCTGCAGGTTTGGCCGTTTGGTTTTCGCAGCGACCGTTTTTTTAAGATCTTAATGCCTTTTAAAAATCCGTATAAACCGAAGTTTGTATCAGCTTCACCTGTTCTGGAATCTCCGATAATAATACCGGGCCGGAGAATAACAATATCCAATTTATCCCGGAATGTATATACCAGGTGCTCTGCCTCGCATTTGGAAGCTTCATAGGGATTTACAAAATGCCTGTCGGCTGAATAAAGAGCCTCCTCCCCCTCAGTCTCTGTCCCAACCGTATAAGCTGTACTGATATATAAAACCTTAGGACAATATATTTCCAAAGCAAGCTTCAGAACATTTTCTGTTCCACTCACATTCACTTCGAAAGTCTTATCCCGATCTCTTTCATCAAATGACAGAAGTGCTGCACTATGGTATAAGGCATCTATCTTTCCTTTTAATAAACCCACAAGTTCTCTATTTAATCCAAGATGTTTTTCTGTAACATCGCCTTCCAATATATGAATCTGTCTGGAAAAATCGCTTCCATCGCCTTGCATGAAGGCATCCAGCCGCTTTCTGCTTCTGACTAGTAAATAAAGTTCATGACCTTGTTCCAAAAGCTTTAATGAAAGCTTTTTCCCCAAAAATCCGTTTGCACCCGTGATAAGTATATTCAAAAAATAATCACAGCCTTTCTATCTGACATCCCTTTTAAAAACTTTAGCGGGAAATCCAATTAAAAGCAATGGAAAAACATTTACTAAACAGCAGAAGCGCCTGGTTTCCCCAGGCGCCTTTTTAGGATAAGTATTTTTGTTTTCTCACATTCTTTTCATCCCTTTCACAGACATTCTGAAATGGACAGGCTGGACACTCATTCAAATTATACAAATCCGTAAACTGCTTTGTGTCTTCGAGAAGCGCCTTCATCATCTGCAAATAGTTTAATCCCGCTTCAAGGCTATCTTTCTACGCTTACAGAGAGAAATTCTACGTTATCCATTTTTGCAGCTTCCTCATTAATTCTCCGAGTTTGCATATCGCAAAATACCTGCAGCTGACGATACTTGTTTTTGAAACTTCAGGTCCAGCAACCGAAGCAATATTAATAATATGGCCTGTTGAGCGGCTCAGCATAGATGGCAATACAGCATGAATGCCATAAAGCACACCTATGAATTTACATCAATCATTTGCTCCCTCCACAGCTAATTCCTTAGCAATAGTAGCCCCTATTCCAGCGCTGGCACCGGTGATGATCCCTGTTTTTCCTTGTAGTCTGGTTCATGACAATTTCCTCCTTTTAACCTTATCTTTTTCATTTAATAAATTGTTCTGCGATTAATCGATATGATTGATGCTTATCCTTTGATGAATAAGTGATAGTTAAAATCATGATTTCATCTGCTAATACATGAGATTGAATTTCTAATATTTTACTTTTCACCTCATTAGGAGTACCTATAATCATTTTCTTTTTTATTCTTTCAATAGACTTTTGATTACGTAGATTTAATAGAATTTTTTTTGCCTCATCAACAGAAGGAACTCCTTTGTTTCCTTCCATACTCTCATTTTGTAGTTCCCAAACAATTGAACTTAAAGCAATTTCTTCTGCTTTTTGAGTAGTTTCTGCACATATTACTGACAAAGCCATAATGACGTATGGTTTTTGGCCTTTTTTTCTTGGTTGAAATGACTGACGATATTGTTGGACGATTTCTGCTCCGTTTTCATCACTCATAAATTGTCCGAAACTATAGGCTAAACCGTTTTCCGCCGCAAAAATCCCACTTTTTCTACTTGTACCTAACATCCATAGATCAGGACTAATTTGCGGTAACGGAGAAGCCTCTAATACGGTCCCTTCATTATCTATGTATTTAATTAATTCATTTACTAAATCAGGCATTTTATAGACATGTTGCAAATAGTTATCCGATAATGCATTTGTTGCTTCAGCAGGACCACCCGGTGCCCTTCCAATCCCTACATCAATTCGATTAGGAAATAGAGTGGATAACATGTGATAGGTTTCTGCTACTTTATACGGCTTATAGTATGGCAATAACACTGCCCCAGAGCCAATTCGTATATTTTTTGTATTTGCCCCTATATACCCTAACATTACCTCGGGCGCGGAGCATGCAAGCCCTGGCATTGCATGATGTTCAGCAATCCAATAACGTGAATATCCTAATGTCTCCCCTATGCGTGCGAGTTTCATTGATTCCTGTAATGCTTCATCTGCCGTTTGATTAGTTGAAATGGGAGACTGATCTAAAATGCTTAATTTCATAAGATGAAAATCCCCTTTTGTATTATTCCGCTTCTTTCAAAGTCAGTTTATATTCACCAATTTGCCCTTTTTCGTATAGATTCGTAATTGATGTTGAATATTCTTGAATCGTTCCACGGAACTCAAGATGTCTCTCGGGTACGATTACATCAAATGTTCCTTTGTAAAGTAACGTTGCTATGTCATGGTAGTCGTCACTTGTAACATAAAAAGTTAAAGATATCTGAGTTTTACCTTCTATCTTTTTTTCATCATATTGTGTGATTTTAATTTTAGTATCATTTAGTTGGATTTCTGTAACCATTTCATCATCGTCCCTTTCTAAAAGGTAACACATTCCTAATACATTTAACGTACTCTAACTTCGAAATGACGCCGTATGATATGATTTTTCTAGAATATGTGACGAACGTAAACTTTCTGCGTTCTTCACAACCATGTAAAAAGTTATTCAACCGTTAATACCCCCGTTAGCTGTATTTTCAAGAATGTAACCAACTTACTTGTGACCCGCGCTTTTATTGAATTTGGAATCGATCAGGCATCATAATACTCAGGAAATCTACAATCCCATTCCCTATCATGAATTCTTCTCTATCTTGGTCAACTAGTACTCTTCTGATGCATAATAGATTTTTCTTTATAATCTTCAGATACAGATACTCACTTAAAGTCACCCAATGATATATGCAAATAGTCTAACTTTTTATCAGCTAATTTATCAACAAGATAAAGGGTATCTGATATTTTTATTCCAGATTCTTCATGTTCTTCTGGAGAAAAACGATA
The DNA here is from genome assembly GCF_051964675.1 of Cytobacillus sp. SAFR-174. Classification (NCBI taxonomy): domain Bacteria; kingdom Bacillati; phylum Bacillota; class Bacilli; order Caryophanales; family Bacillaceae; genus Cytobacillus; species Cytobacillus sp. SAFR-174. The sequence continues at coordinate 27,417 of NZ_JBQCMZ010000008.1, forward strand.
TCCCACAATAAAATCTTGAACATTTGAATTATCCACGATCTCAGTAACAGCATCAACTATTTGGTTAATGAAATTGATAATGATTATCAAAATTAACACGTTTTAAAAATAAATAAGAAAAACACCTCCAGTTTGAAGGCGTCTCCTTATTTGTATGTCTCATCCTGCTTTTCATAGGGATAGATCATCTCTTCGTCCAGGTCCATTTGTTTTAAAAAATGATCATGAATGAATTGCCTGATTTCCATAAGCTCTGATCCTGTCGGAAATGCAGAAACATTTATGGCTGGCAGATCCCCTATCAGCTTGGATGAATGATCAAGATCGGTTGAAATGACCAGATCAAACTCTTCATATTCTGAAATTAAATCGATGCTTGATGAATCAAGCGTTGATATAGAAAGCTGTTTTCCAAAATGATAATTTAGCACTTCCCTAATATAATCTTTTTCATAATATGTCCGGCATACAAGCGCAGCTTGGATTACATGCCTATTCCTCCTTCGCAGAATAGCAGCCTGGAGAAGAGTAAAGATTTCAAGAACATCCAGCTTTTTAAAAATAAGGGGGACTTTCGAGAATGTTTTGACTCCCAGGTCCTCTATTGTTTTGAAAAGTGGATTAGTCTCATAATATGGAAAATATTGTATCATTGAGCTATGGAGTGTTTCAGTATTTAATTCTTTTTCAAGATAAATTCTCTTGAATGTCTGGTAAATGTGAAAAAGAAAGATATCATCATCTGTTAAATTAAAGCCAGCAATATTCGAAAGGTTTTCTAAGTAGACAGAAAAAGGATGTTCCCTTTCGCCTATCCTCCTCCTGCGGAGATAACGCAGATGCTGCGATCTATTCGTCGGCCTTTCTTCACTCATTAAATAAATGGCAAAGAAAAGTATTTCCTGGAGCTGTGTTTCCCTGGAAGGAATATTGGCTTTAGCCATAAAATGCACTATTTCCTTAGCAGAGAGAAAAAATTTACTTTCTTTATATGCATCCACCAAAGTTTTTGGAAATGAAACAAAATAGCCCATAGACATACGTAGATTTGAAATATATAAGATCATTTTGAGGCGTTGAACGGCTCCTGTCCGGAGAGTCATCGAATAGCTCGAGGTCTGTTCCAGCAACGCCGATTGAAAATCGCCGGAATACAGCCAATCCTTCTCAGCTTCCGGTTTAAAGCTCATTAAATCTAAGTATTGCATGATAAAACGCCTGATATTTCTTTCATCACCGATTACTTTGAAAGGACTCGAAGTTAAAGTAAGCTGTGATTCCTGAAGAACCTCCTGAAGCTTTTCAATGTGGCGGTATGCGGTCGAACGGCTTATATGCACCTCATTGGATATCAGAGAAATATCTATTCCATCGCTTAATAAAATCAGCTTTAACGTATGGAAATAAGTATTCTTATCGCGAATTTCTCTTAAAATGCTCTCCAGAGTCCCGCTTTCAGGTTTTCTCAGCCTAACGCCAAAAGTATCATGCTTTTCGAGCTTCCAATCCTCCGGCAGAATTGTCTCCAGGAATTCGAAATCACGCCATATCGTGCTTTTGGAAAAGCCTGTTCGTTCTGCCAGCTGCGCTAAGCTGATCCAATTATTTTCACTGAGCAAATGAAAGATCAAATCTGAGTAGCGTTTATAAAACCTATTCATGTTATCACCTATCTTTTCAGGCTCTTTCAATTTATCGCAGTCTAACGGGCAGTAAGACCCCCACCTCAAGACTCAGAGGAATCAATGGAGGGGTAAGTGGGGGTCAAACAGCCCGTAAAGGCCCGATTGGTTCAACTAACAATCAGTGGGGGATAAGGAAAACCCCCACTGATTGAAGTTTCACTTTATCTTTTCTTTTAACGTCAATGCTTACTCCTTCTAAATTGAAGCACAACCATAAAAAGACATGCTCTGGAGAACATGCCTTTTTAATAAATTCAGCGCATTTTTAATTTCTAACCTATTCTAACCCAGCCTCTTTTAATCGCCAGTAATACTGCCTGAGTCCGATCATGTACCTTTATCTTTCTCAGAATGCTGCTGACATGATTTTTAACTGTCTTATCGCTTATAAAAAGAATCTTACTGATATCAGTGTTGCTATTTCCATCTGCCAGCAGCTGCAGCACCTCACATTCGCGTCGGGTCAATATATGCAGCGGACGCTGATAACCTTGACTTGAGACATAATTGCTGACTGAATTTAATTCTGTAAGCCTTCTATATTCCTTAATAATATTTTTTGTAACCTTCGGATCCAGATAACTTCCGCCGCCTGCAACAACCCTGATTGCTTCGATCAGCCTATTTGCGCCAATATCTTTGATCAGGTATCCGGCAGCACCATTCTGCAGCACCCGGGTGACATAATGTTCATCATCATAAAAAGATAAAATAATGGTTTTGCTTTTCGATTTGTTTTCAATCAGCTTATCCGTTGCTTTGATGCCATTCATATTTGGCATATTGATATCCATAATGATGACATCCGGCTTAAAAACTTTATCAATGTTGAGAGCATCACGGCCATCTTCCCCTTCAGCAACTACTTCAATGCCCTCTTCCATTTCCAGTATTCGTTTAACCCCTTCTCTGTAAAGCTTATGATCATCTATAATCGCAATTTTCAGTACCATTTCCTGTTCACCTGCTCAGTTGTATTCTGAACCAAAAAGTCTATAAAACCTATTTTACAAAAGTTTTTTCATAGCACAGTTTCAATTATGAGGTTTGCTGTTTCAAATTAGAAATTTCCCTGTTGCTTCCTGACACCAAGCAAATAATCTGAATTTTATGGTATGATCGATTTACTATAAGGAAGGAGTATTCTGATATGAACTCATACAGCAGTACCTTAAATGGTGTTTTTCCATCTGTCTGCTCCTTGGATTGCCCGGATCAATGCGGCCTTCTGGTACATAAAAAAGAAGGAAAAATCGTTAAGATTGAAGGCGACCCCAATCATCCTGTCACACAGGGGAATATATGCAATAAGGTCCGCAGCATGCCTTCAAGGATTTATGATCGGAATCGGCTCAAGTATCCAATGAAGCGTGCCGGAGCCAAAGGTGAAGGGCATTTTGTACAGATTGGATGGAAAGAAGCTATAGACACGATAACATCCAGATGGAAGGACCTAATTACCGAAAACGGTCCTGAGAGCATCCTGCCATACAGTTTTTATGGTAATATGGGCAGATTAAGCGCTGAAGGAATGGACCGCCGTTTCTTCCATAAACTCGGAGCATCCCGTCTAGAAAGGACGATTTGCCAATCTGCCGGTACAGCAGGATATGCGTATACAATGGGAGGCAGCTTTGGGATTGACCCGGAGGATACCATCCATTCAAAGCTCATTATTTTATGGGGCATTAATGCAGTCAGCACAAACATGCATCAAATGATTCTCGCCCAGAAAGCAAGGAAAAACGGTGCGAAAATCGTTGTAATTGATGTCCATAAAAACCAGACAGGGAAAATGGCCGACTGGTTTATACCCATTACACCCGGCACCGATACCGCTCTGGCACTTAGCATCATGCATGTTCTGTTTGCGGAAAATTTAGTGGATGAGGCCTTTCTCGAGGAGTTTACGGTTGGCCATCAGGAACTTCGCGAACATGTGAAACAATATGACCCTGAAACAGCAGCCGGCATAACAGGTGTGCCGATAGAGGATATTATCAAATTAGCCCGTATATATGGTGAGACTTCCCCGGCTTTTATCCGGATCGGCAACGGGCCACAGCATCATGACAATGGAGGAATGTGCATCCGCACGATTTCCTGCCTGCCCGCACTTACTGGCCAGTGGCTCATAAAGGGCGGCGGTGCCATCAAGGGAAACTCCGGCTATCTTGCTTTTAATACTGGTGCCCTTCAAAGGCCTGATCTCCTGCACAAAAAGAATACACGCATAGTTAATATGAATCTGATCGGTTCTGCATTGCTTGAACTGGAAGAACCGATAAAATCCATGTATGTCTATGGAACCAACCCTGCACTTGTGGCACCGGAAGGGAATAAAGTCCGGCAAGGGCTGCAAAGGGAGGACTTGTTCATTGTTGTCCATGATCTGTTCTTAACCGAAACGGCTATATATGCTGATATTGTGCTTCCGGCGTCTTCTTCTTTTGAAAATACGGATATATATTCATCCTATTGGCATCACTACATGCAGATTCAGGATCCAGTCATTGAACCTTACGGCGAGTCAAAGTCAAATGTGGAAGTGTTTCGGCTTCTTGCAGAAGGAATGGGCTATCATGATGCTGTATTTCATGAAACGGAAGAAGAAATGATTAATGCAGCATTGGATTTTCCAGCTAACCCCTTCATTGAGGAAATCAATGCTGAATCTCTAAAGAAAAACAAGTTTATCAAAGCGAGGGTAAAACCGCTGTTTCCCGGCAGCCTCCCCACGCCAAGCGGAAAAATTGAATTATATTCGCAGAGAATGAAAGATGATGGGCATCCTCCTCTGCCTACCTATATACCGCTAAAGGAAGACGACACCTTCCCGTTTTTATTTGTGCCTGCACCCAATCATAACTTTTTGAATTCAACCTTTTCAAATAATGAAAAACATGCAGGCATGGAGAAGGAGCCCCGCCTTCACTTGAATAGAAAGGATGCGGAGGATGCTGGTATTGTGGATGGAGAGATGGTACGCATTTGGAATGAGCGCGGAGAATGCGAACTCAAAGCGGCTGTTGGGGAGCTTGTCCTTCCAGGCACAGTAGTTTCTCAGGGAATCTGGGCAGATATCCCGGGAACCAAACATTTGGTCAATTCGCTGACACCGGATCGTCTTTCCGATATGGGCGGCGGTGCCGTGTTCTTTTCAGGCCGGGTAAATGTTTCGAAAATTAGTATAGAATAACCCCTGTAAAAATCAGGGGTTTTTGTATGCTATGAAACATTGTTAGTCTTAAAATTAAGATCATCTATGTATGAATCAATATCCGCTTTGTTCGTTAATACAACGACCTTTTTTCCTTCTGCAGCAAACCTGTCAAGCCGCTCAGCCATTTTCTTTTTGCGAGGACCATATGTTGTCACTATGAATTTTATAAACTTCCAGTCCATTTTCTCCCTGCACCCGGGAGCCATATCTGGCCGGGTTTTGCCAAGGTTGGTCACCCACCTTTTTAATACCCTGTACAGGCAGAGGTACAGGGGCAGTTCCAGATATATGACTGTATCACATGCCGCTGCCCTGATTTCAAAAGTATTGCTGTAATTGCCTTCAATAATCCACTGCTTTTTTTTCACTATTTCACGCTGGGCATCCGAAAATTCCTGAAGCTCCCTTTCCACCCAGCAGGGCTTCCAGTATAAAACATCAAGATGAAGTACCTCAATGCCTGTTTTCTCGCCCAATTTTCTGGCGAAGGTTGATTTTCCTGCGCCTGCAGAAGTTCCAATCACCATAACTCTATTCAAATAATCACCTTCCCTTGCCGAATCCGTTTAATTACATTCAACATCTATGCTTCTATTCCCTCTTTGGAAGCTAAAGTTTTACTTACTTAAAAACCACCCTAATAAGTGCTATAATATGTAAGTATTTTAATTAGAGGGGCATGATTATATGGCATTAACGAAAAAAAAACGGGTAGTAAAAGAAATAAAACAGCTTATCATGATCACGATAGGTGCGATGATTGCAGCAGCAGGACTTGAGTTTTTCCTCGTTCCCAACAGCATCCTTGATGGCGGTGTTATCGGTCTATCCATAATTGCAGCAGAGCTGACCGGGATGACCATGAGTATATTTTTAATCCTTCTTAACCTCCCATTTCTCTATATTGGCTACCGCAAAATCGGAATGAAATTCACGATACATACCTTATTCGGAGTAATTGTTTTATCCGCAAGTACCGCCTATCTCCACCATTTTGAGCCTGTTACAGATGATTTATTTCTGGCTACAGTCATTGGAGCAGTCATTCTGGGAACAGGAGTTGGCCTTGTCATCAGAACTGGCGGAGCTTTGGATGGTTCAGAGATTATCGCCATCCTGGTCAGCAAGAACCGTCCGGTATCTGTCGGCCAATTTATCATGATTGTCAACGTATTTATCTTTATTCTTGCAGCTTTCCTCGTTTTCAGCTGGGAAACAGCCATGTACTCCATTATCACCTATTATATTGCTTACAAAATGATTGATATAGTTGTGGAAGGTATGGAAGAGCTGAAGTCGGTTACGATCATTTCTGATGTGCCTGAAGAAATCTCAGCCGAGCTCCAAAAGCAATTGGGACGCGGAATGACCTATATTCAGGGCCAGGGTGTTTTTACAGGAGAGCCCAAAAAGATCATTTATACAATCGTAACAAGGATTGAACTATCAACTCTCCGTTCCATTGTCGAAGATATTGATCCCGGGGCATTAGTGGCTATTGAAAATATGGCCGATGTCAGCGGCAGCAACTTTGATAAAGGTACAGCGCACTAAAAAGAAAAGCGCAAGCGCCTTGCCCACGAAGGAACGCAGACTAAGAACGCCACGTCCTCCCGAAAGCTGCCGCTTTCGGTCGTGCGATGTATCGCTGCCGTAGCTTTCCTTGTCCTGTGGCAACGTCTGCATGACCCGCATCCTCCTAAAAGCTAACGCTTTTAGCCGTGCGATGATGCTGTCGAAGCTTTCCTGGTGGAGCTAGACAGGAATCGACGTTCAAAAATTATATACTTTCTTATCTTTTTAAAAAAGCAGCCTCCCTCACACATGCAACAGTGCGGGAGACTGCTTTTTTGTTATATAAACAGCAGCAGGCTGAGCGCCATGACGGCCATCCCTGCCACAAGACCATAAATGGAGGTATGGGCTTCATCGTATTTCTTGGCAGCCGGTAATAATTCATCAAGAGAAATGAACACCATTATTCCGGCAACTGCCGCAAAAATTACCCCAAACATGACATCGTTTAAATATGGCATTAATATCAAGTAGGCCACTATTGCACCAATCGGCTCTGAAAGCCCTGATAAAAATGAGAGCTTAAAAGCCTTCTTCTTGCTTCCTGTGGCATAATAGACAGGAACTGAAACAGCAATCCCCTCTGGTATATTATGGATGGCAATGGCCGCCGCAATGGCGATACCAAGCGAAGGATCCTGGAGGGCAGAAGTAAATGTTGCAATTCCTTCCGGGAAGTTATGAATTGCAATTGCCAATGCCGCAAAGGTCCCCATCTTTAAGAGTGCCGGATCTTTGACGGCATTGCCGGAATCATTCATTTCTTCCACTGTCCTCACTTCATGGGGATTATCCTTTTTAGGGATAAACCGGTCAATTAATGCAATAAGGAGGATCCCCCCAAAAAAACCTCCAACAGTTGCCCAGTTGCCGCTTACTTGACCTAATGCTCCTACAAGTGCATCTTTGGCTTTAACAAAGATTTCAATCATGGAGACATAAATCATTACACCTGCGGAAAAGCCAAGTGCCAATGATAAAAACTTCGTATTTGTTCTAGAAGTAAAAAAAGCCATTAAACTGCCAATACCTGTCGCTAAGCCGGCAAACAAAGTAAGACCTAATGCAAATAATACTTCCTGCGACATTTCACTCTCTCCTTTTTCTCTATTGCCAAAAAGTTTCTCCAGGGCAACTTTTGCGTTAAAAAAATATATGTGCCAAATTACTATAAGTATATGCGCCTAACTTAAAAAGTTTACTTTGGTAAACATTTTATCTCCAACCCAAACCAAAAGCAATAAAAAAGGACTATTCGATTATTTTTTCTTCAATATTATAAGAAGTATAGAGGAAAATGTGCATAATAAAAACAAAAAACCTTCGCCATTTAATGCAGCGAAGGATCATTCCCAGACTCGTTTTGATTTGAGAAGTTCCTGAAGGTACCCAATATAGATATGGCCTTACCCTCGGCTTGATGGGTGTTAGACTTGGCTGCATAAGCTCACCTTCAAAAAAATATAGTTAATTAAAAAATATATGATTCTGAAGGTGAAGTAACCTTGTAATTTATACTAGCCATAAAGGAAGAACTCCGGCAAAAAAGAGCAGCCTTAGACTGCTCCTGACCCGTATCTTATTTTAGAAAGATACCATTCATATATTCCTTATAAGCGGTCCGTATTTCTTCTTCCGTATTCATGACAAACGGGCCACGGGCCACAACCTGTTCTTTGACCGGCTCACCTGCATATAGCAGAAAGCGCAAAGGCCCTTCGGCTTTAACGGCTATTTCGCTTTCAGCGTTCCCGCCATCCCCCAATTCAAGGACCTGGCCATTGGCCCCTTGAACTTCATTTTCTCCAAAAATCCCGCTGCCCTCTATAATATAAATAAAGCCTTTGTAGCTTCCAGGCAGTTCCTGTGAAGCTTCAGCGCCTTTTTCCATCCTTACTTCAACCATTGTGACAGGCACATGATTTAAGGTTGGAGATACAACTCCTTTCGAGGATCCGGAGAAGACTTTAAAAACAGCACTCTCTTCCTCCCGGACAGGTACTTCACTGCCTTTAAGGTTTTGGTATCTTGGTGCTGTCATTTTCTTTTCCCGTGGAAGATTGATCCACAGCTGCAGCGAATGGGCAGTAATTCCTTCAGATGGCACTTCATTATGAACGACACCGCTCCCTGCTGTCATCCATTGAACATCACCAGGACCTAACACACCGCCCTCACCGGAATGGCTGTCATAATGCTCAATGGCCCCATCAATGACATAAGTTACCGTCTCAATCCCGCGATGGGGATGAACGTCAAACGCTCCTTTTTGAAACTTATCTTCCATCATCAGCAGAAAGGGGTCATACTTTTCCCAATTTCCCGGTTCTATAACAGGACCTGCTGCATGAATGGGACTGTGCTCCTGCAATTTTACTTTCCTGATTGAAGCAATCTCCCGCTTAGTTATTTTTTTATTCTGCATCACATTTCTCCCCTTTATTATGTAAAGGAGCAATTGAAAACAATTGCTCCAACTATATTATTGATTTCCTTTTTTAATCCACTCAGCAACAGTGACTGTCCTTTTTGCCTGATACTTCACAGCTTCTTTTACATCCTCAATCATTTTTCCATCCTGATCAACCGTTACGCTAGTTCCATATGGATTGCCGCCTGCTCCGAAAAGAACAGGATCGGTGTAACCTGGAGCAGCTACAATCGCTCCCCAATGATACATTGTGGTGTAAAGAGAAAGAATCGTTGCTTCCTGGCCGCCATGCGGATTTTGGGCTGATGTCATCGCACTTACTGCCTTATTCGCAAGCTTTCCTTTTGCCCAAAGACCGCCAGTTGTATCAAGGAACTGCTTCATTTGGGAAGGCATATTGCCGAAACGGGTAGGCACACTGAATATGATGGCATCTGCCCATTCAAGATCGTCCGGCTTAATTTCAGGCACATCCTTTGTAGCCTCGACAGTGGCTTTCCATGCAGGATTGCCTTCAATTGCTGATTGCGGCGCCAGTTCCGGAACCTTAAAAACTTTAACCTCCGCACCAGCTTCTTTGCCGCCTTCCTCCGCCCATTTAGACAATTGATAGTTTGTTCCGCCCATGCTGTAAAAAATAACGGCCAATTTTACATTTTCCATATTAATCTTCTCCTTTTTAGGTGAATTTCCAAATAACCTTGATAGGATACCCCTGATCGCACTCCCTATTCTTTCATTCTCTTCCCTTATAATTCATTCGATTAACTTTTTTATATTTCTTTATACCAGCGGGCTGCAGCCTGAACTTCACCCATGGTTAATTGGTGGCCAAAACTTTCCCAGTGAAGTTCTACTTTCGCTCCTGCACCTTCCAATAAAGACTGTAAATCAGTCGATTCTTCTGCAGGACAAATGGGGTCATTGGTCCCGGCCGCGATAAATACGGATGTTCCGCTGAGATCAGGCAATTCAGCACCACGCCTTGGAACCATTGGATGGTGCAGAATCGCTGCTTTTAAAGAGTTTTCATGATGGAATAATAAGCTCCCTGCAATATTAGCTCCATTTGAATAGCCGATTGCCACAATGCTGTCACGCTCAAAGCCGTATTTCTGTGCGGCTTCATCTAAAAAGCCGTTTAATTCTTTTGTGCGAAAAAGCAGATCTTCTTCATCAAAGACACCTTCTGCCAGCCTGCGGAAAAATCTGGGCATCCCATTTTCCAGCACATTACCGCGCACACTTAGAACAGAAGCCTCCGGATCAATATGACCTGCAAGCGGCAGCAGGTCAGTTTCTGTACCTCCCGTTCCGTGAAGCAGCAATAATACAGGCTTGGAAGGATCTTTTCCTTTTTGAAAAATATGTTTCATCGTCTCTTCCTCTCTTTGTTTTATCGCAGTCTAACGGGCAGTAAGACCCCCACTTCAAGACTCAGAGGAATCTAAGGAGGATATAGGGGTCAAACTGCCCGTAAAGGCAAAAATGAACAAAGACTAAGAACGCCACGTCCTGTGGCAACCTCTTTGTGACCCACTTCCTCCCAAAAGCTGTCGCATTTGGTCGTGCGATGCTCATGCTGACGAAGCCTTCCTTGTCCTGTGGGCCTCAACTAACAATCAGTGGGGGATAAGGAAAACCCCCACTGATTGAAGTTTCACTTTATTCCAGTTCCCTGACTTCAATCGGGATTAATTTTTGCTCGATGCGATTTCTCATATTCTCATATTGTTCAGGAAGCATCAGCTTCTCCCCCATTTTCCCTGGTGATTCGTCATGTGCAAATCCAGGCGGGTCAGTTGCAATTTCAAAAAGAATATCCCCATGCTCCTTAAAATAAATGGCATTAAAATAATTCCGGTCCCTGACTGGTGTTACTCCATAGCCATTAGACCTCACATATTCCTGCCACTCCAATTGATCCTCGTCATCTTCAGCCCGCCAGGCGATATGATGGACAGTTCCGACACCCATCCTGCCTCGCTTGCCGGAAGTCTTATTCAGGTCTATGACATTGCCGATTGAGGCTGACGATTGGAACCGGATTATTTCTCCTTCTTCCCCAATGCGTTCAAGACCCATCACCCTTTCAAGCAGATCTGCTGTCTGTTCCGGCTGGGATGAATAAAGAGTCGCCCCTGCAAAGCCCTTTACTGCAACATCAGGAGTAATGCCTCCTAATGTCCAAGTATTCCTCTCACCCTCATCTCTTTCCACCATTTCTAATACCAGACCATGAGGATCCTGAAATCTAATTGATTCTTCGCCGAATCTTTTTTCCGTTGTGTAAGAAATTTTATATTTCTCAAATCTTTCTCTCCAGAATCCAAGGGAACCCTTGGGAATGGCATAGGAGGTGACCCCGACCTGACCATCCCCAATCTCTCCCCCGAAGGCATTTGCCCATGGAAAAAAGGTAATGATTGTCCCCGGCTTCCCTTCATTATTGCCAAAATACAGGTGGTAAGTGCCAGGGTCATCAAAATTCACAGTCTGCTTGACCATTCTCAAACCTAAAACGCCTGCATAAAAATCGATATTCTCCTGAGGGTGGCCGACGATCGCACTGATATGATGAATTCCACTTGTGGCTTTATTCACTTCTTCACACCTCTTTCTCATTAATGTAACCAAAATTCAATCTATGAAACTCATTTTAAATCAACTATTTTCATTTCAAGATAAAATTTTATTTCTCAATCAGAAAACACTCGATGCCTCGAATTAATTTATCTCGAATTCAAGATAATTATAAAATATACTCACGCTTGTGTCAATCTTTCGGATTGAAGCAGAAACTGGACTATTTTGATTGAGCATATTGACATCTCCTAAAACATAAAGGTATATATTAATTATAATATTAGAATTTTCAGACGAATATTTGGAGGTAAGGATATGTACAATGCATACTGCCGAATGTACCAGAAAACCTTCAAGCTGGTATCGCCTCTTTTGCCCTGGCGGGAACCGGAACTGATAGGAGGCGCCAATAGCCTGGACAAACTTCCTGATATTATTAAGAAAACAGGCATAAGCAAAATTTTGATTGTAACGGACAGTGGTATCACTTCTCTTGGGCTGATGGATGGTTTGCTATTAAATTTACAGAAAAGGAATATTGAATTTTATATTTATGATAAAACTGTTCCAAATCCGACAATTAACAATATTGAAGAAGCACTGGAAGTATACATGAAGAATAATTGCCAGGGTATTCTTGCCTTTGGCGGGGGTTCACCGATGGATTGTGCTAAAGGCGTTGGTGCAAGAGTTGTGAGGCCTGAAAAAAGCATCCCGCAAATGAAAGGCCAATTTAAAGTCAGAAAAAAGCTCCCTCCCCTTTTTGCAGTCCCGACTACAGCAGGTACAGGAAGTGAAGCTACTGTTGCAGCGGTCATTACTGACAGCCGGTCACACGAGAAATACGCCATTATTGACCTTTGTCTAATTCCCCATTATGCGGTTTTAGACCCTATGATTACTATAAAACTGCCTCCTCATATTACAGCTGCAACCGGTATGGATGCACTAACCCATGCCATCGAAGCTTACATTGGGAGAAGCAATACAGCAGAGACGAAAAAATTCAGCATAGATGCAGTCCGGCTGATTTATGATAATCTTTACGAAACATATCAGAATGGCGAAAATCTGGAGGCTAGAGCCAATATGCAAAAAGCTTCTTATCTGGCCGGGCTGGCTTTTACCAGGTCCTATGTAGGCAATGTTCATGCTATCGCCCATACGCTCGGAGGATTTTACTCTGTCCCTCATGGTTTGGCTAATGCCATCATTCTTCCATATGTACTGGAGCATTACCGCGAGGCAGTCTGGGAACCCCTAGATGAACTCTCAATGGCGGCGGGCATTGGTGATCCGGGAGCTTCAGCTGAAGAAAATGCAAAGAGCTTTATAAGCAGCATAAAAACCCTCAACTATAAAATGGGGATCCCCCTAAAGGTGAGCGGAATAATAGACAGTGACATTCCCATAATGGCTGAACGTGCCTTAAAGGAAGCCAATCCCTTGTATCCTGTACCGAAAATCTTCGGCAGAAATGATATGTTAAAACTGTATCAGATTATAAAGGAATAATTTTCAGGGCATGCCATTCGAACGCATGTATTTCCACGTGTAAAATACCAGTTGCTCACACAAATAAAAGGCAGATGCACATTAATGCATTCTGCCTTAAACCCGTTTATCTGAACCAGCCCTTCTTCTTAAACCACCAAAACATGCCTAAGGCAATGATAAACATTAATAACAGCGTTTCAAAATATCCATATTTCCACGATAATTCCGGCATGTTTTCAAAATTCATACCATAAATGCCCGCTATGAAGGTTAAGGGCATGAAAATGGTGGTTATCACGGTAAGGACTCTCATCACCCGGTTTGTCTGATGGGAGTTGATCGATAAATAACTGTCACGGATATCGTTCGTCAATTCCCTGTTTCCATCAATCATTTCTGTCAATTTTAATAAGTGGTCATGAATATCAGCAAAGTATTCGTATCTTTCCTTTACACCCTTAAGCCTATGGGAATTAATGACACGGTATATTAAATCCCGCATTGGAATCACAGTATATCTAATCTGCAATAAATGATGGCGGATATCAAATAATTTCTCCAATAATTCTTCCATTGTTTCATCATTTGGATTATCTTCAATAAGACTCAAACGATCTTCCAGCTGATAAACGATAGGAAAGTAATTATCCACTATTTTATCAATGATATGGTACATGACCAGGTAAGGGTCCCATTTACTAATCTTCTTACTTAAGCTCAGCCTTTCCCAAACATCATCCATTTCCCTGGAGAGTTCATGATGGTAGGATACTATGTAATTTGAACCAATAAAAAAGTTAATTTCCTGTTTATCTTCGTTAATATGATTTAGGCTATGGGTGACAAAAAAGCTATAGTCTTCATAATAGTCCATTTTAGGGCGCTGGAGTTTGACAACACAATCCTCTATTGCCAGGGGGTGAAAATGAAAAGTCTTGTCAAGTTCAGCAGTTTCCTCCTCGGTTGGCTGATCAAAATCAACCCAAAACCACTTATAATTTTCCCACTCCGCCTTCAGACTCTCTAAAGTAATATTCTTCTTCAATTCATTTTTTTTATTAACAGCTTGTATTCTAATCATGATTGTCTCCTAGTCTTTCCAATCTGCAAACGTATTTTTTCCATTTTTGATAATGATATCCTAACTCTTCCATTGGTTATATTATTATTTACCTCTTTTCCTTGCTCTGTTAAACAAGCTTATGCTTTTCTCGGTAATTATAGAAAATAAACCCTTTACATCTTCAACTACTTTAACGCTTTTACTGCAAAAAGTAATTTTAATTAACAAAAAATATTGACTTATCTAAACTTATCTGATAAATTATTTTCAAATAATAAATCGCTGAAGAGAAGAGTAAGACAGGAATGCTGTTCCAAAGAGAGCCGGCAAATGGTGAAAGCCGGTGTTCAGTACCTGATCCGAAGATCATCTCTGAGATGCAAAGCTGAAATACAGTAAGCTTTGTCGGGTTTTCCGCCGTTACAATGGAACGCGTATGATTGTACGCAGCTGAGTGCTGCAGTTTTTTGAACTGCGGAATTAGGGTGGTATCGCGAGTATAGACTCGTCCCTTTCTGGGGACGGGTCTTTTTATTTTTAAATAAAGGAGTTTGAACAGCTAATGAAGAAATTTGACAGCTTTTTTATCGGTCTCATGTTATTCTCAATGTTTTTTGGAGCAGGTAATTTAATTTTCCCTCCCTACCTCGGTGCCTTATCAGGTACCTCCTTTTGGCTTGCGATTGCAGGTTTTATTCTGACTGCTGTAGGCTTGCCATTTATTGTCCTGCTTGCCATCTCCATGGCAAAGGGTGGAATTGAAGCGATTGCCAGCCGGGTTCATCCTCTTTTCGGCACTTTATTTATGGTTATCATCTACCTGTCCATTGGTCCTTTCCTGGCTATTCCCAGAAATGCAGGTGTTGCTTTCGAGATGGGTATCATGCCATTTATTAATGATTCATGGAACCAATCACTTATATTGTTTACGTATTCCGCAGTCTTTTTCTTGCTTGTATATGTTGTCAGTTTAGATCCGTCCAAAATGGAAAGATTTATGGGCCGCTGGCTTACTCCTGTTCTGCTGCTGTCTGTTGTTATCCTTTGTACAGCTGCAATCATGAATTTTGATACAAAGCAGCTGGCTCCATCTGGCGGTTATGACAGCGGCGCATTCTTTAAGGGTTTCCTTGAGGGCTATAATACAATGGATGCCCTTGCCGCTCTTGCCTTTGGAATTGTCATTCTTACTGCCATCCAGAAAAAAGGTGTACATGACGAAAAGCAATTATCCCTCTATACACTAAGAGCTGCAATAATAGCCGGCGTGCTGCTGGCAGCCGTTTATATTTCCCTTGGATTATTGGGAGCTAAAATAGCTGCGAACGGCACTTTTGAAAACGGGACAGCCATTTTATCATCTGCCGCTACCCTGTTATTCGGAAGAGCCGGAACGGCATTCATCGGTGCAATTTTCACTCTTGCCTGTTTTACGACTGTAGTAGGCTTAACATCAGCCTGCGGACAATATTTCTCAAAGCTGCTGCCAAAGGTAAGCTATAAATTAGTCATTACTGCCGTAACCCTAATTGGCTTCACCTTATCAAATCTTGGGTTAAATCAAATTCTCAAAGTATCTGTTCCTTTCCTGGTAACAGCTTATCCTTTAACCATTGTGCTGATTACGCTGAGCTTCTTTAATGGTTTTTTCCGAAATCCGCGAAAAGTTTACGGGAGTGCGCTATTATTCACAGGAGTATTTGCAGCGCTAGGAGGGTTAAGCACCTTTGGCTTTGATCTCGGAGCCCTTCAATCCCTTAGGGAAGTATTGCCTTTCGCATCGGTTGGAATGGAATGGGTTGTACCAGCTGCAGCAGGTACTGCACTGGGCATCCTACTAAGCAAAACTGACAGGCAGCAGCCGGATTCGGCAAAACAGATGGATGTAAAAGCTTCTTTATAAAGAGCCAGGCTGCTTCAAACAGCCTGGTTTTCCTATTCCTTCACTTCATTATAAGACGGCTCCATAAATACTTAATTATAATGTGCAGTAATCACAGCTCTTCCGACACCGGATAGCCCAGATCTCCCATTAAGCTTGCAAGCTGGGGAATATCCCCGATAGCTGCTTTCCTGGTATGTATTTTAAGCTCCATTTGACACCTTCCTGCCTTCATGCATAGTTTTATTCCCTTACCCAGATTGCTTTTGTATATCCAATTTTCAATCCTGCTTTTTCCATATTATTCTGGCTTGCAGAACCAAACCTTGCCTGACCTGTCACCAGCTCTGAATTTTGTGTAATCTTCTGATAGATACGGGTTTGAATAAGCGCGCTGTGGACTCCTCTGTTTCTGAAAGCAGGCACAACAGCAGCAGCCGCAAGATTCACTACTCCGTCATCGATATAAACCACACCTATTCCCGCTGGTTCATTGTTTACAAAGGCAAGGTAAAAGACCCAGTTTCTATTGTCATAAAGAACTTCATTATTTTCAGCTATTCCTTGGCTAAGGAAAGCAGGCATTCCAAACCCCTTTGTATATAGCTCGCCGAAAAGATCAAAATCGCTTCTTTGCATCCTTCGTATATCAATATCGCCATTAATGGGAATGTCCACAAGATCTGAAGGTTCCGCAAACAAAGTGGTATGGAAATCACATTGATAGAACCCTTTTTGATGAAGGATCTTCAGTAAATCTGATGATCCGTTTGATGGTGTAATCTCCAATCGTATGGGAATTCCTTTTCCCTGATAGAAATCAATAATTTGATCCAGAGCTTCGATATCTGCTTCGTTAAATCCTTTTACAAGATTGAAGGATGGACCCGGTATATTCCTGGCAGCAAAAGCGGTTGTCCCGCCTATCCTTTTTATTTCCACGCCCATTGGGTTTCCATCCCGATTTTTAATTGCTGTCAATCTGGATAGCAGCACACTTGTCTCTGCCTTGTCCAATCTTTCAGCTAAGTCACTTTTCATCACTAGATTCATAGTCTTCACCTCATTTAAGCAAGCCTCATTCAAAAGTATTGTTCTCCCTTTGAAATGAATTCCCCTTTAAAAACAAGGCTATTTTCATATAAATTATTGTTTTCGCCTATCAATGATGTCCGGTAATTTCCGCTCCAGGCTGCTCGCTGCAATCAACTCAGTAAATAAGATACAAAAAGCAACAAACCTTGCCAAAACTGACAAAAATAAAAAAGAAAAAGAGCCAATGCTCTTTTCCTAATCAATCCACTTTACTATATCATCGAATGGTCTGCGCGCTTTCGGTCTTGGGTCTTTCACTCTGTATCCAAAGGCACACATTACCGACAGTCCGAAGCTTCCTTCTTCAAGCAAGCCTTCCTCATTCAGGAGTTTATTCATTTTTTCAATGTCAAACCCCTCAATAGGACAGGAATCTATACCAATTTGTGCAGCGGCGGACATCATATTCCCAAGTGCTATGTAGCTTTGCTTGCAGGCCCAATCAAAGAGAGGGCGATCTCCTTCCAGAAGGTCAAAATCGGACTTCTGAAATTCCTCAATCCGCTGCAGATATTTTTCCATCATTTCTTCCGGCATCCCCAGGGTATTTCTAAAATGATCCTGCAGATAGCGGGAATCATATTTTGTATCTTTTTTCGTTCTTGCCAGGATTAAAACAAAGTGACTTGCTTCAGGCAATTTCCCGAATGCTCCCCAGGAGGCATTCTTAATTTTCTCACGGAGCTCCTGGTTCTGAACAACCACAAAACGCCATGGTTCAAAACCAAATGAACTTGGTGACAGACGGCCTGTCTCCAATATAAACCGGAAATCCTCCTCGGGGATTTCTTTATTTGGATCAAATTCCTTTGTCGCATGCCTGAATTGATAGGCATTCAGTATTTCTTCCTTTAAAACTTCCTTTTCACGCAAAACCAAACACTCCTTTTCTGACTGTTCTAACTTTAACGTAACATATTACAGCATAACATTCATGAAATCAGCTTTTAGTCTGCCCTTCTCACTGCTGTTCCTAATCATTTGGGGCAATTTCATTATAAATCCATAGACAGCCTGATCATATCCCGGCAATGGATTCCATTTTCAATGATATCTTCTTTGTAATGCCTCACAAAAAAATCTCTGTCGACCCCTGTGATTCTAAAACCGCATTTTTGGTAAAGAGCCAGCTGCCCAATACTTGAATTCCCCGTTCCAATTTCAACGGTCTTATATCCACCTTGAAACGCAATCTCTATTGCATGCTGTAGAAGTTTTCTGCCTATTCCCTCTCCCTGATATTTTTCACTAACGGCAATATTAACAATTTCACAGGTTCCTGGTCTTGTGGCAAGAAGAATATAAACGCCTGCTGCTACTCCATTAAGTTCAGCAATATATATTTCCCCTCGATTAAGATAATCCTCAATAAAATCAATTGAAGGATCTGCCAATAATAGCAGATTCATGGGAGGGGGCTCTGAATGGTCAATTTTCCGTATCTTCATTTTGTCCTCCCTTTTATGCCAAGCTTTCAAAATAACCTTTCTCTCTTTCTATATAATAATGATCGATACCAGTCATCTCCCCAGTTTATATTTGATTACTTTTTTTATTTGAGTCTCCTTTTCATGCTTATCGATATATTCAAATCAGGTTTTTTATTAAGCAAAGTTTCATACCACCACAATCCCTTTTTCATATCCAGCACCCGGAATTGAACCGTCATTTCATAGATCATTTCAGCTCCTCCAATCTCGTACCAAACTAGGTAATTCGTTGAATTTCTCACATTTCCTTCATTTTGATTGTTTTTGGGCCTTTGCACAGGGAATTAAGAGTAGTGAATATACAGAAAGGGAGTGGTATGAAACATGTCAATTAAGGCTTTAGTTTTAAACTGTACACTAAAAAAAAGCAGTGAACCTTCCAATACCGGAGCACTTATAGATGAGGTTGTTAAATTTTTTGATGAAACGGAAGTGGAAACAGAGGTTATTACAGCTGCAGACTTCAAGATTGGTTACGGTATTACTTCTGAAGCTGTGGATCTGGAGGATGAATGGCCGGATATTTTTAAGAAGGTTGAAGAGGCAGATATCCTTATCCTTGGTTCTCCCATCTGGCTTGGCGAGCAGAGCAGCATCACCACAAAAGTAATCGAAAGATTATATGGAGGAAGCAGTCTGACCAATGAAAAAGGCCAGTATATTTATTACAACAAGGTTGGCGGCGTTGTGGTGACTGGCAATGAAGATGGGGCCAAACAAGTTTCCCGTTCTGTGCTATATTCACTCTCCCATATGGGATTCACCATACCGCCAAACGTTGACACCTATTGGGTTGGAGAGGCTGGTCCCGGCCCCTCCTTCATCAAAGCTAAGGGCTATGAAAATGACTTTACAAGACAGCATGCCAGAATAATGGCCTATAATTTAATCCATTTTGCCAGAATGTTAAAAGCTCATCCGATACCTGCAGAAGGAAATATCGTCAAAGGCTAGTAACATTAATAAGCAGTAAAAAACCAGCACTGGCCCTTAATGCTGGCTTTTTACTGCTTATTTTTTGGGGGAAATCTCCAATCCCACTTGATCTAACGCGTGGGTGATTCCCTGCTGCAGAACTGAAAAACAAGGAATTTGTGTTTCTTTATTGCCGCTCTCGATGATTTGCAGGCTAAGTTCGGGTGAAATACCGACAAATATGCAGTTTGTGCCCAATAGGGAAGCTGCTTTCACGAATTTCTGCAGAAAATCGAAAGTATATTGATCAACACCCTTTAATGCAGTTAAGTCCAATATTAAATACTCTGCTTTATACCGGGGAAGATTCAGTAATGTTCTGTTCAGCAGTTCCTCCGCCCGCAGCTCTTCATATCTTCCCACTAAAGGAATGACCAAAATAGAATCAATCACTGGAATAATAGGAGAAGAAATCTCTTTAATGATTTCAGACAGTACTCTGGTCTGCTCAGCAATTTCCTTTTCCAGCTTCTTCTGGGCGCTTTGATTCTGCTCTTTAATCATGGCATTGATATTTAGAGAGGGCGTAATGTCGGACTCAAAAAATTCGTATTCGGAATAATGATCCCCCTTAACCTGGCTTTGTCTCACTTTATACCATATATTTGTTTCAAACAGGCCGCTTAACACCCCTGCCCAATGTCCAGGCAAAAAAGTGCCTTCTGCTTCTTTTTTTTGTTCCACATTAATCTTATACTCCCAGCCATTTTTAACACGAATGATCGCTTTCTTTTCTTCTGCACAAAAAGATGCAATCTCTGTCTTTCCCCATCCTGCAGTTAAATATATATTGGGTAAATGATTAATAATGTCTTCTTTTTCATTATTCGATTCCAGATAAAATTTGCTGACAATTTTCCCTGTCCTGTAGCCGGCGGTTTCAAGAACAAGCTCGGCTGACTTTTCACCAGAGATTTCCTCAATGGAGTCCAGCAGAGTCTTAAAAGCTGTGTTTACCCAAAACACTACCACTTCGTCATTTTCAAATTTAAACGTTGCATCATCCAAATCCCAATCAAACAGAGATCCATTTACATTTATTTCATATTTGGAAGAGTTAGTCTCCATCAAATGTCCTCCTTTTCTATAACATTCATTGATGTCAAGTCATCTATTATAATAACAATATTATTCTAACCTCGAGGTTATTTCGGAGTCAAAAATGTATATGCTGCTGGTAAAACCTATCAAAGATGAAAAAAATCCATATAATATAGCTGCTGAGAATTGCCGCAAAATATAATTTTTCGCATGCTGAGTTTATATTCACCCCCAAAAAGAATAGGGAAACAAGTCCTCCCCGCTTATACCTACCCTTCTTCTTCCTGCTTAATCGCAAATGCAGTGCCTTTTGCCAAACTTTCTTAAAAAATATATTTGTTTTCGGACATCAAGCACAAAAAAACCGCCATGCCGCAATAAGCGGATAGACGGCTTTAGCCTGCTTCCCTGATTTCTTCATTGATAAATTTTCTCTTCTGGATAAAGATAAGCCTCATTGAAAGACAAACACCTGCAGCAAGAAGCCCAAACGTAAGGCCAAGCCAGTAACCAGTTGCGCCAAGGTCTGTATGGTGTGCAAGAACATAGCCAGCAGGCAGACAGATCAGCCAATAAGAAACCAGTGTGATAACAAAAGATATATTCACATCTTTATATCCTCTTAAAGCCGCTTGCGCAGTAGCCTGGATGGCATCGGAAATCTGGAAAAACAGTGCATAAATCAGAAAATGGGCAGTCAGGGCAATTACCGCTTGATCAGTAGAGTAAAAGCCTGCAACCTCATAGCGGAAAAATACAACCAGGAGGCCTGTGAACAGCGCAATAAAAATAGACAGATAGATGCCCAGCCAGCTGTAGGATTTTGCATCCTTATACCTGCCTGCCCCCACTTCAAATCCGACTAACACGGTCTGAGCCATGGAAATGCTGATTGGGATCATATACAGGAAGGAAACTATGTTTAATGCAGACTGATAGGCAGCAATAGTTGTTACATTAAACTTACTGATTAAGATGGTCACCGCGGCAAACATACTCGTTTCAAAAAAGATGGACAGTCCCATGGGTACCCCTATCTTTAAGATTTCTTTGCATTTATTCCACGAAAATTCCTTAAGACCGCTGAAAACGGCATAGCTTGAAAAAGGATCCTTCGTTTTGATAATAAGTGCAGTCATGACAAGGATGAACCAATAAGTAAAAGAAGTTGCATACCCTCCTCCTGCACCTCCCAATTCAGGAAATCCCCAATAGCCAAAAATCAGGACATAATTCAGGAAGAAATTGATAGGAAGTGAACAAAATAAAATCACCATCACAACTCTTGTTTTGCCGAGTGCATATATGAAAGATCTTAGAACATTAAATAGGAATAATGGAATGATTCCAAAACTGAGACCCACAAGATAGCCACGGGCTGTTGCTTCCACATCATCAGGCAGATTCATGCTAGTAAGCAGCGGGTCAAGCAAAATTGAACCCAATAGAATGACTGCAAAGGCAATGATAAAACCCAATAAGATGCCATTTTTTACAATAGATGAAACTTCTTTGTTCTTTTTTTCTCCAATCGCTTGAGCCGCAATTGGGGATACAGCCATTAATATTCCGCTAAGCCCGGTAAACACAGGATTCCAAATGGAGGAGCCAATCGCTACGCCAGCAAGATCGGAAGCATTATATCTCCCTGACATAATTGTATTAAAAAAGACCATTGCAAACATGCCAAACTGCGTGATTAATATGGGAATTAACATGATTGTTATTTGCCTGATCTTCTCCTGTAAAGTAAATGTCTGATACATCCTGATGACTCCTTCACAAAATAGTTAACACAAATATTATTATATTATATCTCTTATAATAAAGACCTCATTTTGGTTTAAAAGAAAAAAGAGCTGCGGACGCTCTTTTTCGAGAAAATCATTCATCTTCTTCAACTAAATATTTCAGTTTTTGCAGCTTATTGTTCCAGAATTGCTCATAAAAGGACAGCCATTGCTTCAATTCAGTCAGTGGCTCAGGCTGGAGATGGTAAATTCTTTCTCTCCCCGCCTTTTCCCCTTTTACTAATTGGGCTTCTGAGAGAATATGGAGATGTTTTGATATGGCGGTACGGCTTATAGGGAAATGCGCGCTTATCTCTGAGATCGGGCGTTCTTTTTCAGCCAGCAGCCTTAAAACCTCTCTCCTCGTAGGGTCCGCGATTGCCTGAAACACATCATGTTTCCTGGCAGAAGCACCCATTATTCCTCAACAGCCTTGCTAAGCTTCGAAAGAATTCCAGTCCATCCCTGAGACATTCTTTCACGGATAACCGCACTCTCTTGTCCAGCTTTCCCAACCAATTCATCAGGCTGTTTCCATCCGCCATGTATAAGCGTAAATTCCGTTTTGCCGTCCAAATCTTTTAAAATGAAAGATACAAACCATCCATCCGTATCCCATTTAAAAGAAAGCCGGTTTGGCTCATCCAGTTCTGTCACCTTACATGGAGACGGGCCAAATGGGGACTGAATATGAAAGTCATAGCCAAGTTCAGCCTTAAAATCATTTGGCATAAACCACGCTTCGATTCCTTCTGATGTAGAAACTTTCTTCCAGACCTTTTCAATAGGCGCATTAAGAATTACAGTTTGTTTAATATCCTGAAGTGTTTCCATTTATAAGCTCTCCTTTGTATATAAAATAAAACCTTTTGGTTTCATTTGTATCATATAAAACCATTTGGTTTCATGTCAACTGATATATGCAAAAATAAAGCCTAACTATGCAGGTTAATCCATATAATCTACAGAATACTTATTGTATCTTAAGGAGGGATTTTAATGCAGGGAGCCATTCACGCTCAAAAGCTATCTGATCTGGAAACGGCTATTCATACATATGTGCGTCCTGACACCTTTCCGCTTGCCATTAGAGTTATGAAAAAGGAAGATTCTATGCCTGACAGGGTCAAGCGTCCGGCAAGAGACTTTAACAAAACTTTCAGCATCTGCCAAGGGGTAACGATGTCAAGAAGATATGGCTGGGCGATTGCCATGGGCAAAGAAGATTTGTCATGTCCAATTGCCAAAATTGCTTTCGGGTTTGAGGAGGAATTGGACTATTACTCAGAAGGAAATTTAACAGATGGAATGTACACAAAAACCTGTGATCTTGGCGCCTTAACCGAAGCGGCCGTAGCCAAGTTTACAAAAGAGGAAGCCGGGACAGTGCTGATGGCTCCTCTGGGGAGAGCAGCATTCGAACCGGATGTTATCACTGTTTATGGGAATTCAGCACAAGTCATGAGAATGGTGGCTGGCGCACTCTATCATACGGGCGGCGAAATTACTTCCACTTTTACTGCCCGGGCAGATTGCGCCGATATTGTAATTAAGACCATACAAACCGGTAAGCCGCAGGTAATCCTCCCATGCTATGGGGACCGGGTCTTCGGTCAGACGCATGATCACGAAATGGCCTTCACCATTCCTTTTTCCATGGCAGATGAATTTGCAGATGGATTAAAGCAAACCCACAAAGGCGGTGTGCGCTACCCTATCCCAGCCTATCTTCAATATGAGGCAAAATATCCGGACACATATGAGAAGCTGAACGAAATGTTCGACAGCATGCCCTGATTGAAAGCTGGCTCCTCCAATCGAGGTGCCGGCTTGTTTCGTTTTGGGAAAAGGGTAAAATAGAATAAACAGCTATTAAGAAATGAGTGAAATAATTGAGCAGCTTATTCCCTTCCCTATATGATCTGGCCATGCAGCCTCTCGAAAAAAGAAAATTCCGGCGAATCAGAAGTAAGATTCTTTCCATGGCTTCCGGCCGCGTGCTCGAGATCGGAGCCGGTACAGGCATTAACTTCCCCTTATATAAAAAGGCTGACCGGGTCGATGCCATTGAACCGAATCAGGCGATGATTGAAAAATCACTTTCCCGGAAAAATGCGGCTTCAGTTCCTATTCACATTCACCAGCAGTCTGCTGAAGAACTTGAATTTGCGGACAATACCTTTGATTCGGCAGTTGCCACCCTGGTGTTCTGCACTATCCCAAATCCTGAACAAGCACTCACAGAGATCAAACGAGTCTGCAAGCCACAGGCAAAAATACTATTCTTTGAACATGTGAAAATGGAGCAGCACGCTCTCGCATTTGCCCAGGAAGCCCTCAATCCTCTTTGGAAACGGATATGCGACGGCTGCCATCTGAACCGTGACACACTTCAGGCTATACAGGATTCAGGCATGAAGATAACGAACGTGACTCCCTATTATAAAGGATTGTTTCTAGTGGTGGAGTGTGAGAATCCTGATGGCGGCCGTTAATTTCATTAACGGCGCCATTTGTGAACAGATTGCGGATGATTGTCCAGGGATTTTTGGCTTGCGCTGAATAACTCCTTTTTCCGCATTAATCAAAGTTAACTATTTCACATCCTCATAAAAAAGAAGGCCGATTCCATCAGCCCCTTTGACTACACCCTCTTTAATTCGTAGTTCCGCTTATCCACCAGCTTCTTTTCATCCTTTTTAATAGAGCCTGACGCTATTAATTCAAGTGTCGGCTTAACCCTTATCACATTCTGGATTTTTGAAGAAAGCTCAGGGTTTAATCCTTCTTCCGATTCTATGAAAATCTTAATCTGGTCATGCCCCTGCTCATTTGTTACCACAGCCTGGAATACCGGATACCCTGCTTCATTTAATACCTGCGCCAGCTGTTTTTCTCTTACAAACATTCCTTTTACCTTTATCCCATCACTGACACGCCCCAGCACTCCTGCAATCCTTTTTCCCTCATACCCTTTAACCCAGCGTGAAAGGTCGCCTGTGCCAAAGCGGATAAGCGGGTAGCTTTTATCAAATAAAGTGACGACCACTTCTCCTTCTCCATCTGTAACTTCCGATCCAGTCTGCGGGTCACAGATTTGAACAACAGCAGAATCTGTAATTCTTAAACCAGGCCCCGATTTGTCCTCATAAGCAAGACACCCGCAATCTGCAGTCCCATATCCTTCATATACGGAAATCCCATTGTCTTCACACCTTTTCCGCATTTGTTCCGTCAGCATTTCTGCAGTAAAGAAAGCTTTATTTACGACAACATCTTTTCCCGCCTCCCATCCCTTTTCTTCAAGGGCATCAAGCAAAAGGCTAAAGAAGCTCGGGGTTCCCACGTAGCCGGTTACCCTGACATCCTTCATAATCTGGATCTGAAGCTCCCGATTCCCGGTTCCGGCAGGGATGACAGTTGCTCCTAATTCACGAAGTGCGGAGTCAAACATAAAGCCTGCCGGTGAGAGATGATAGGAAAATGTATTTTGTACGATATCCCCTTCCCCAAAGCCTGCCTTCTTGAGAGCTTCTGAGAATCGCCAGAAATCTTTCCCTGTCGTTTGCGGATCGTAAATCGGACCTGGCGACATAAAAATTCGTTCCATCTCATTAGGCTTTACAGCTGCAAAGCCTCCAAAAGGCTGATCTGCAGATTGCAATTCCGGCAATCTATCTTTTTTAAGCACAGGTATTTTCTCAAGGTCTTTTAAAGTTTGTATGTCATCTGGGGAAATACAGGCATCCTCAAGGCGCCTTTTAAATCCGCTGGCATTATTATATGCATGGTGAATTACTTCCTTCAGTTCTTCCATTACAGCCACCTCTTTCTTCTTTTATAAGATTTAATATCTTTATAGCTTTTCCGGCCCTTATCTCCCATTCCAAGATAAAATTCACGCACATCCTGATTGGAAAGAAGCCGGTCCACCGTACCATCCATCACAATTCGGCCGTTTTCCATGATGTATCCATAATCGGCAATCGATAAGGCAACATTGGCATTTTGCTCCACTACCAGTATAGTGGTTCCCTCTTCTTCATTGATTTTTTTAATAATCCCGAAGATCTCTTTTACTAATAGAGGGGCAAGTCCTAATGAAGGTTCATCGAGAAGCAGCACCTTTGGCTTTGCCATGATTCCTCTTCCAATGGCAAGCATCTGCTGCTCTCCGCCTGACAGATATCCGGCCTGCCTGTGCTTCAGCATTTCAAGCTTTGGAAAGTAATGATAGACTTTTTGGATATCGCCTTTAATATTCTTCCGGTCTTTCCTGGTATGTGCACCTGCGATCAGGTTATCTTCCACAGAAAGATGCTTGAACACGCGCCTTCCTTCCATGCACTGAAAAATGCCTTTCTTTACGATGGTTTCAGCATCGCTTACATCAATGCGCTCGCCATAAAGCTCGATAAATCCATCCGTCACTTCACCGTTTTCGCTTTTCAGCAGGCCGGATATAGCCTTAAGAGTCGTCGTTTTCCCGGCGCCATTGCTGCCGAGCAAAGCGACAATTTTCCCTTTTGGCACCACCATTGACATCCCTTTTAATACAAGGATGACCTTGTCGTACATCACTTCGACATTATTTATTGTCAGCATGCATCTGTCCTCCCGGCTATCTCTATTTTTTTGTTCCTAGGTCATGTTCTGAATCATTCGTGGTCTTCTCTGTTTATTTCTACAAACAAAAATTTGTCTGCGGATTCAATCGTTTGTTTGCAATTTTCATGTTTATTTGCCAAGTTTCGAGTTTATTTGCTAATACATAAGTGCCAAGCCTTTAAAAGTGAACAGGAGGCGGGTATAAAACCTCGCCCCCCATCTTGTTAGTAGCCGATATAATCAGTGAACACTTCAAACTGGCCGTTCTTCACTTCTGCCAATCGAACTTGGTTTGTACCAGCATGATTGTCAGGTGAAAAAGTAACCGGAGCGGCTAAACCGCCGAGATCAAGATTTGAAATCTTCTCCAGGCCGGCACGGATGCCTTCGCCTGAAGTCTGGTCTTCAGCAAGCTTCATGCCTTCAACCATGATTTTGGCGGACACCCATCCCTGGATAAACTTCTGGTTCTTGTCTTCCAGCTTTTCACCCTTGCTTTCTACGAACTTCTTGATTTCTTCCATTCCAGGCAGATCTTCATATGGGAAGGCATGAGTGACGACTCCGATAAATCCTTCAGCCGCATCACCTGCAATAGGAAGCAAGCCTTCTCCGGTAGCCCAGTTTAATCCAATGAATTGTGTATCCAAACCAAGCTTTTTAGCATCTTTTAATATAGTTGCTGTTGCACCCCAAGTTTGGTTGATAATCGCATAATCAGGGTCTTTCTTTTCCATGTTCAGCAATTGGGATGTTGCATCAAGTGTTTTCAGGTCAACAATTTGTTCATCTACAATTTCAATGCCATTTTCCTTGGCAAATTTTTTGGCATCTTCAATTGGCGATTTGCCAAAGGCCGTATCATTGTAAATTAATGCTACAGTCGGTGTGCCGCCGGTGTGATTGTCTTTTATCCATTTCAGTACGGATCTTGCCTGGTCGGAGTAAGAAGCCGCAGCCAGGAAGTTATATGGGCTTTCGTCAATATTTTTCAGGTTCTCTGAGTATGAAGCCGAGATGAATGGAAGCTTGTCGGCTGCCACCTGCTGGCGAAGGGCTTCAGTGTCCCCTGTTCCCCATCCCAAAATGGCTGATACTTTATCTTTTGATTTTAATTTCTGATAAAGCTTTTGGGCTTCCGGGATTTTATAAGCATAGTCATCACCAATTAATTCGAGCTTATAGCCGTTAATCTCCTCGCCAGCAATGGATTCAAAAAATGCTTTTTCACCCTCTGCATATGGTGTTCCAACATCACCGGTACCTCCCGTAAGGTCAAAGATACCGCCAACTTTAACAGTGCCGCCTTTCTTGTCACCTGAAGCTTCCTCGCTGCCTCCAGAACAGCCTGCCAGCATTCCAGTCATTAATGTTGCTGCCAATAAACCCTTCCAAACCTTCTTCATAATGTTCCCCCTCATTTTTCCTCTTTTTTATAAAAATTTGAAAGATTTACTTTCAAAATTTTCAGATATTATTACCCGGGAATTAATAGGAAAATGGCCAGAGCTTAAAATAGTCTTTGATGTTTTTCCATATTTTCGCGAGGCCCTGCGGTTCATAGATCAGGAATAAGATAATCACAAGGCCGAATACTACCTCTTTCATCCCGATTAAGACAGCTGATAAGTCAGGGAATACCCCGCTCATCATTTCAACCCCTGATCTTAGTACAACTGGAAGCAATGTAATAAATACAGCTCCGTAAATCGACCCGAATACGCTTCCAAGACCACCGACCAGTATGATTGCTAAGTATTCGATGGACACTGTAATGCTGTAAAGCTCAGGACTGACAACCATTGTATAATGGCCCAGTAAAGCACCGGCAATGCCAACAAAGAAGGAACTTACTATAAATGCCAAAACTTTATATTTAAACAAATCGATCCCCATAACCTCTGCTGCCACATCACGGTCACGGACTGCTATGAATGCCCTGCCGACCCTCGAACGGAAGAGGTTCAGGGTGAAGATTGCTGTAATAATCAGCACCACAAACATAAGGTAGTAATAACTCCGTTCACTGTAAAAGACAAAACTGCCAAGTTCAGGCCTGGATAAGACCATTCCGGCTGTTCCGCCAGTCAGCGCATCCCAGCGGGAAATAACAAATAAAATGATTACCTGTGCTGCAAGAGTGGCTATCGCCAAATATAATCCTTTTAGCCTTAAGGATGGCAGTCCGAATAGTCCGCCGACTATCGCCGTCACAATACCGGCTGTCGGCATGGCAATCCAGAAGCTTAATCCCAGCTTTGCTGTCAGAATAGCCGATGTATACCCGCCTACCCCCAAAAAGGCCCCTACCCCGATTGAAATCTGGCCTGTAAAGCCCGTCAGGATGTTCAGACCGATCGCACCAATAGCGGCAATTCCGCAAAGTGTAGCCAGTCCAATGATATAATCGGATGCAAACATCGGGAAGACTGCAAATGCTGCCAGAAGAATGAACATGCGCATCCTTACCCTGGTGATCTTCCAGATCGCCATATCTTGTTTATAATTCACATGGAATTCTCCACAATCCATTACAAAAGGATTTCTCATCGGTTACACCCTCTCGATTTCTTTTTTTCCGAACAAACCATACGGCTTGAACATCAGGATAAATACGAGGATGACAAACGGCATAACCTCTTTCAGACCCCCGCCAACCAATGGATCCAGATATCCGCCGGTCAGGCTCTCAAGAATGCCGATGATCAGCCCGCCGATGATCGCACCGGGAATACTGTCGAGTCCTCCAAGAATGGCAACCGGAAGCACCTTTAAGCCGATCGCTGAAAGGGATGCATTCACACCGTTGATGTTTCCGAGAAGGATTCCCCCAACTGCCGAAACAATGGCGGCAATCGCCCAGGCCACAGCGAAAATCATTTTTACGCTGATTCCCATTGACATTGCCGCCTGCTGATCATCTGCGGTTGCTCTCATCGCAATTCCAAGCTTGGAATATTTGAAAAAGAGGGTAAAAATGACAAGCATCACCACAACGATTACAAGTGACCATAGATAGACCGGCGCAATGACGATCTCACCAAGGTTAACAGGCTGTTCAGAGAAAATCTTGGGAAATACACGTGTTTCATGGCCCCAAATAATATGGACAATCCCGGCAAGAACGCTCGATAATCCGATGGTCGCCATAATCATGGATATGACGGGCTCTCCAATAAACGGCCTCAGAACGATCCGTTCAATAACAAATCCTAAAACAGCACTGAACATGAGAGCGATTAACAGGGCTGCCACAAACGGAATGTTGTAGGCTGTAATAAGCGTTAAACAGACATACGTTCCAATTAAAAGGAACTCGCCCTGTGCAAAGTTGATGGCATCACTGGATTTATAGATAAGCACAAAGCCCAATGCAACAAGAGCATAAACGCTGCCTACCACGATGCCTGTTACGAGCATTTGCAAGAAAAATGTCATTAAGCTGCCCCCTCTCCTTCATCCATAAAGATCACCTGAAGCGTTGTCTGGATGGTTTGTTCCATGCCATCACGATACTTGATCGTTCCATTGACACGAATTTTTTTGTCCTCTGTATAAAGACCATCGATTAAGGCCTGATATTTTTTAGCAACAAACTGCCTGCGGACTTTCTTGGTTCTTGTAAGCTCTTCATCATCTGCATCAAGCTCTTTATAAAGAAGGACGAATTTCTTCACGCGTGCTTTTTCAGGCAGCGTCTGATTGATTTCCTGCACCTGTTTTTCGATCAGCTCCAGCACTTGCGGCTTGGAAGATAAATCGGTATAAGTGGTATAGCTGATTTGGTTTTTCTCCGCCCAGCGCCCTACATTTTTCATATCAATATTGATCATGGCAACCACATACGGGCGATCCTTCCCAATTGCTACCGCTTCCTGTATGAACGAACTGAATTTCAGCTTGTTTTCGATAAACTGCGGAGAGAACATTTCACCCGTATCAAGGCGAATGACATCCTTAATCCGGTCAATGATATACAAATGCCCTCCTTCATCCAGCCTCCCTGCATCCCCGGTATGCAGCCATCCATCCTGAATGGTTTCCGTTGTGCTTTTCTCATTTTTGTAATACCCCTTGCAGACACTTGAGCTTTTAATCAGGATTTCCCCTTCTTCAGAAATCTTCACTTCTGTACCCGGTATTGGAATTCCAACACTATCAAGCTTAATATCGCCGTCCCTGTGCACAATGGATATGCCGGCTACCTCTGTCTGCCCGTAAATGCTTTTCACATTAACTCCTATGCTATGAAAAAATTCAAATACATCAGGTCCCAAAGGTGCACCGCCTGTATAGGCACGCTTAATCTTCAAGAGTCCAAAGTGATCGCGGATGGCACTGAACATCAGGTAATCGGCCATTTTATAAAGAGCCTTCGTACCCGTACTGACTGGTTTATTTTCAAAATGGGCCTTTGCTACCTTCTCGCCGATCGGCTTGCACCAGTTATAAATCTTTCTTTTCAGCCAGCCGCTGTCCTGAATTCTAACCTGAAATCGCGATACCATATCTTCATAGATTCTGGGCGGCGAAAACATAACCTGTGGTCCAATTTCGCGGAGGTCCTCCAAAACGGTTGCCGGCTCTTCCGGGAAATTAATCGTCATCCCATTGTATAAGCCCATGGCAAGAGTCATCATCTGTTCCCCGATCCAGGCAAGAGGAAGGAATGAAACATATTCATCCTTATCTGTCAGCGGATCAATGTCTGACAGATTTTTAGCCATTTCGATCAGATTTCGGAAAGTAAGCATCGTTCCTTTTGGATTGCCTGTCGTTCCAGAAGTATAAGACAAAATCGCCACGTCATCTGCAGACCCCTTATCAACTTCCTCTGAAAATAAGGCAGGCTGCCCTGAGTGAAAACTTCGTCCCATTTCCAGAACCTCGTTAAATTCCAGCAGAAAATCCTCCCGGTAACCTCTCATGCCGCGTGAATCATAATAAATAATCGTTCTGACTTTTGGAATGGATTCTTTAATTTCCAGCAGTTTATCCACTTGCTCCTGGTCCTCAGCAACGATTATGGTTGCGTCACAATTATCGATAATGTAACTTAGTTCAGCAGACAGGGATTCCTGATAAATGCCTACTGAAATGCCGCCTAAGCTTTGTGCAGCAAGCTCACTGATTACCCATTCGGGCCTGTTATCGCCAATAATAGCAAGCTTATCTTCTCTTTTCAGACCCAGTGATGCCAAACCCAGGCTGAAATTCTTTACTTTGTCTAAGAACGTTTCATACGTAATTTCATTCCATATTCCAAATTCTTTTTCTCTTAAAGCCACTTGCGTCCCATTCCTGTAAGCCCTTTCAATCAGCAGCTGCGGAAAGGTCTTGCTCATAGAATCGCTCCCCCCTCCTAAATATCTAAAAATCACTTTAGCCGGTCTATCTTTTATACGGCATTCTCTTCTCCCAGGTAGGCTTCTATGACTTTAGGATTATTCTGAATCTCTTCCGGTGTCCCATAGCCAATCAGCTTCCCGAAATCAAGAACTGCAATGTGATCGGATAAGTCCATTACAACCCCCATATCGTGTTCAATTAATATAATGGTTGTGTTCATTTCTTCGTGGATGTCAATAATGTATCTGGCCATGTCTTCTTTTTCCTCACTGTTCATGCCTGCCATCGGCTCATCCAGAAGGAGAATTTCAGGTTCCAGTGCCAGAGCCCTGCCGGTTTCGACCCTTTTCTGCAGTCCATATGAAAGAGTTCCCACGGGGGTATTGCGGATATCCTCGATTTCAAGAAAGTCGATCACCTGCTCAACTTTTTTCCGATGTTCGATTTCCTCTCTCTGCGCCTTCCCCCAATACAGCCCTCCTGCAAGCAGCCCGGTTTTCATTCTCACATGCCTCCCAAGCATCAGATTGTCCAAAACAGATAAATGCGGGAAAAGCTCGATATTCTGAAAAGCACGGGCAATGCCCATACTGGCTCTTTTGTGAGGTTTATACCGGGTAATATCTTCCCCCTTAAAATAAATCGATCCGGATGAAGGTTTGTACAGCCCGCTTATGCAATTCAACATACTTGTCTTACCTGCACCATTTGGACCAATCAGCGAAAAAATCTCCCCCTCCTGCACTTCATAGGAAACCTGGTCAAGAGCTGTTACGCCTCCAAACCTTAAAGTAGCATCCTTAATCTCCAAAATTCCCAATCTTTCAACCCCCTTTATTTCGATTGGTGAAATATTTTTCATAAAATTACGAATAGTTTAAATATTCTTTACGCAATTGTTTTCTCCTTTTAATATTTAAAATATTTTTCTCTCCTGAGCTATTTTTCATTTTTATGTAAATGGAAATATTGATATGACAAATTCCTTATGTGCAAGTTTTTTTCACTATGAAAATGGTGATATATTAGTTGGGTCGAGTTCATAAATAAAAGCCGGACACAAATGTGCCCAGCTTTAAAGCCAATTCTATTAATCTTCAAATTTTATAACAATACGGCCATTTATTTTCCCTTTTTCAAGATCATCAAAGACTCTATTGATTTCTTCAAGGGATGCCGTTTCCACTATTGTTTTTACTTTGCCGTCTGCTGCAAATTGAAGGGCTTCCTGCAAATCCTTTCTTGTTCCAACAATAGAACCGACAATGCTGACACCGTTTAGAACTGTATCAAAGATCGGAACTTCCATAACTTCCGGCGGCAATCCTACAGCTACACACTTTCCTCCGCGTTTGACAGCACGATAAGCTTCACTGAAAGCGTGTTTAGACACTGCCGTGCATATGGATGCTTGCACCCCGCCTATTTCACGCTGTATGAAGACAGCTGAATCCTCGACTTTCGGATTAACAGTTAAATCCGCACCTAAATCTTTTGCCAGCTCCAGCTTTTCGTTAAATGTATCGACTGCCACCACCTTCAGTCCCATTGCTTTTGCATATTGGACTGCCACATGTCCAAGACCTCCAATACCATAAACAGCGACCCACTCTCCCGGCTTTGCTTCCCCTACCTTCAGCGCTTTATATGTCGTTACACCCGCACAAAAAATTGGCGCTGCCTCAACGTAGTCAAGAGAATCCGGAACCTTCACCACATAACGGGCATCAGCAAGACAATATTCTGCGTATCCGCCATTAATGGAATATCCCGCGTTCAGCTGATTATGGCAAAGTGTTTCACGCCCGGTTAAGCAGTATTCACAATGTCCGCAGGCTGAATATAACCAAGGCACTCCGACACGATCTCCAGCCTTCAAATGTGTAATGCCTTCTCCCACTTCTACAACTTCGCCGACCCCTTCATGCCCCGGAATAAGGGGAAGTGCCGGTTTAACAGGCCAATCACCATGTGCAGCGTGTAAATCTGTATGGCATACACCACAGGCTTTTATTTTTACTAATACATCATTTTTTCCAACGGATGGTACTCTCACATTTTCAATTTCCAGGCTTTCCTTAAATTTATGCACAACTGCTGCTTTCATCATGTTTTCACTGCTGCATTGTTCACACATGTCCGTCACCTCAATTGTTTTTTAGGAATATCAACTACATCGTCATTGTCTAACAAAACATGTTGTCCGGCAATTAACTTGTGAACAATTTCACAAATGTGACGATACTTTTTTACAGCTTTGCAAACAAACCAATTTATGACTTGCAATTTGCTATTAACGATATCTTTATTAGTCATGAGGTACTATTATAAAAGTAATGAAGCATATGGAGGATTTTTGAATGCTTGGAAATCAAAAAAAATACAGTAGAAGAAAAACGGCCATTGTGATCGGAGGGAGCATTGCCGGCATGCTGGCGGCGAGAGTGCTTTCAGACTCCTTCGAAAAGGTCATAATAATCGAAAAAGATGGTGAACAGCCGAAGGGCAGCCCGCGAAAAGGGGTACCACAGGCCGCTCAGGGTCATGTTCTTCTGAAGAGCGGCGAGAAAATACTTGAGGACCTTTTCCCCGGTCTGAGAGCTGAAATGATAAAAAGTGGTTCAGTTCCTGCAGATTTTTCTAATGACATAGCCTGGCACCATCATGGAAGCTGGAAAGTCAGATATGACTCAGGCTGCTCTATTATTCAGCAAAGCCGTCCATTTCTTGAATACCATCTTCGTAAAAGAATAGATCAGATTGAAAATATCCATACTTTATATAACACTAAAGCTAAAGATTTTACCTTAAATGGTTCAAGAATTACGGGTATTGAAGCGGAAACCGCAGAGGGTAATGCTATATATCCTGCCGATTTAACTGTTGATGCATCAGGTGCCAGCAGCCTTGCATTTCATTGCCTGAAAA
This sequence comes from Cytobacillus sp. SAFR-174, assembly GCF_051964675.1. Classification (NCBI taxonomy): domain Bacteria; kingdom Bacillati; phylum Bacillota; class Bacilli; order Caryophanales; family Bacillaceae; genus Cytobacillus; species Cytobacillus sp. SAFR-174. The sequence goes on from NZ_JBQCMZ010000008.1 coordinate 62,635, forward strand.
AGCTCGGGGTGGCCCAGCCAAAGAAAACAGAGGTATCTATCAACTTATTCTATGCAAACCGTATTTACAGAAGAATTCAGTCAGATCCTGAATGGAAAAGTTTATTGGTTTATCCGAATCCTCCGCTTCAATCCTTTGGAGGAGCCATTTCTCCAACCGAGAATAATGAATGGATGATTACCCTCTTTGGATATGGTGCCAATAATCCGCCAGCGGATCACCATGAATTTCTCGAGGCAGCGAAAAACCTGGAAAAGCCGCATATTTATGAGTGCATAACAAATGGAGAACCTGCTTCAGATATAAAGGTGTACCGCTTTCCTTCCATGAGGCGATATCACTTCGAAAAAATGAAGACCTTTCCTAAAGGACTACTTGTCATGGGTGATGCTTTTTGCCGGATGGATCCGGTATTTGCGCAGGGAATGAGCATTGCTGCAAAGGAAGCAAAGGCATTGCAGGATATCCTCATAAGTGCAGGAGAAGCGGATGCGGATCCGTATAATTTCCATAGAAAAATCAGCAAAATAGTGGATATCCCCTGGTTAATTGCTTTAACTGAGGATTTCAGATTCTCCCATACAGCTGGAGCTAAACCTTTGGGACTGCCCCTTCTTCAATGGTATGTCAAAAAAGTGGTCAATGCCTGTTCCTTTGATCCCTATACATATGACTGCTTTATGAAAGTGCTCCATCTGCATGCACATCCGGCAGTATTGTTCACCCCGCGTGCAGTAAGGAATATATTTCGAAGACGAAAGAAATAAATCAATTTCCCTCTATGAATGTGGATTACTTTGCAGGTATATGTTACTCTTAATCTTTAGAATAGGAAGTGATGATATTGATAAAAATTGAAATACCAGAGCCTAATCTCGTTATTACAAGAAGCAGGCAAACGGGACAGGCAGTAGAAAGTGACCTTAGCAGTGTCTATGGGTTCACAGATTACCATAAGATACCAAGAGACAAGGGCGGCATGATTCTGTTTTTTGATGCGAAAGAAGATCTGCTCTTTGTAGGAAAAGCCCGCAAATTAAGACAGCGGGTTAAAAAGCATTTTGAAGACAATGTTTCTCCTATAAAAAATCATCGCGATGATGTCCATAAAATTGCGGTCATTTACGTGGAAGACAGCATGGAGCGCGAAATTTATGAGACTTATATCATCAATGCCCTTCAGGCAAAATATAATATCGACAAAGTATTTTACAAATAAAAAAAGGCCAGTGCGGCCTTTTTTTTGTTTAATCAATTTCTTTTTTATTTTTGCCTTTTATGAATCGGTATGTCAGATAAGCAATGTAAAGAGGAATTGCAATATAAATCAAATCGGGAAACGGGCCATATGAACCCTTGTAAATCACGTATAGAACACTTCCCAGAAAAACGGTAACAATTGTTCCGTATTTTGGAAGGGGAACTTCTTTAAAGCTGGGAATCCGGATTCTGCTTACCATAAGAAAGCAGAGTGCGGTGAATACAACCGTTGTAATGATATTGGGTATATGCTCACCAAAAAGGGTCAGTATGGCCATGATCCCGCCTGCTGCTGTTATCGGAACTCCAATAAAATAGTTCAAAGAGGATTTTGGCGGACTGATATTGAATCGGGCAAGCCGATATGCCCCAAATAAAGGAAAAAGTCCTGAAACAGCTAATCCAAGAATTCCAAATTGAAAAAAGTATGTATAAAAGACCAAAAAGGAAGGGGCTACCCCAAATGTAACAATATCTGCCAGAGAATCAAGTTCTTTTCCCAGTGTACTATCCGCTTTCAGCATTCTGGCCAACCTGCCGTCCATGCTATCAAGCATCATGCCAATTAATATTAATACGGCAGCATTTTTAAATTCTCCATTGGCAGCCATGCCGATTGAAAGAAAGCCGCAATATAAATTACCCAAAGTGACCATATTGGGGATTGTTTTAATAAAACGCACTAGTGACCATCACACTCCAAAAATTGAAAAGATTATTTTAATATATATTCCCTTTCATTATACCATTTAATCTCAGCTGCATCCTTCCCTTTCGAAATTTCCAAGGCAAAAATCCATTGTATTAGGTACTTGTCCTATACCAATTTTAAAACTCATCATTAAATATAGTAGGAGGTGATTCATTTGTTATCTTTTTATTCCCAGGGCCACTGGTGCTCGGGTAAAGAAGATTATTCAAAAGCTTCGGGTAAGATTTATGTCACCAATGACTTCATTCCCCAATTTTTTGACCAGAACACATCCATTCCATCCACAGTCAATCTAAACAGCGCTAAGGGGAAATCTGATTTTCACTTTGATCCTGAGAACAATACGATTACAGTTAAGGAAAGAGGCTTTTATTTTCTTCAGTTCAGCGTACAAGTATTTGCTGCTGCAGGACAGGCGAATCTGCCGGTGAAATTTGAGCTTCAGCGGAATGGCGGAACTCTCATCAACTCCCAAACCTCTTTTAATAACAATAATTTTGACGTTGACTATGCAACATCCACTTTATTGCTGGAGGAGCTGGAGAAGGGAGATAAGATCCGTCTTGTACTTTCCGGCCCTTCGCCTTTCCCTCAAGGAAGAGTGACTCGCCTGGATTTCGCCAGTATCACCATTTTTGAGGCATAATAAATGAAGAATCCCTAATCATCTCAAGATTAGGGACTCTTTATTCATACCGGTCATATTTTAATATTTCTCTTTGCAATACTGCTTAGAACTTCCTCATTATGTTCTCCTAATTTTGGAGGACCCCCCATTGCTGATTCTATTCCGCCATGCATTTTTACCAAAGGGTAATTTTGGGCAGTATTTAAAATTCCGTTAAATAGCGGAAAGTCTTGCAATTCGCCGGCCTCCAATACAGGAGTCAGGCAGCAATCTGCTCTTTGGCCAAATTCAGTCCACTCTTTTAATGTCCTGCTTTTAAAGAATTCGGTTATCTCCAAAAAGACAGGATTATCGCCAGAGGCAGTGGAAAGATGATAATCAATCCAATCCTCCCTTCCTGCACTCTTACAGAAGTTTATCCAGAACTTCGGCTCCAGAGCAGCAAGTGCAGCAAACCGGCTATCCTTTGTTTCATAAATAGAATAGGCAACGACTTCACCGTTTAATACCGAAAGTCCTTTAGGATACCCTGTATTACTCTCAATCAGCAAATGGTTCCCCATGGTGGAAGCCATCACTTCCGCAATCGAAATGCAATGATGCCCGCCTTGGCCGGAGATTTTGCTGGAAAGCAGGGCAGCCAGTATCCTTTCACTGGCTGCCATTCCTCCCATGAAGTCCGCTATTGTGTTGGACGGGTGAACAGGACGGCCGCTGCGGTCCTTCAACTGGGCAAGGACCCCGCTTACCGCCATATAATTTAAATCATGACTTCCTAAATATTGATAGTCTTCATTCTCACCGTAGCCTGTAAGAGAGCAATAAACGATAGTTGGTTTATGCTTTTTCACATTCTCATAATCCAGGCCAAGCTTTTTCATTACACCAGGCCGAAAACTTTCAAGCACCGCATCACTTTCTGAAATCAGCATGAGGGCAGCATTTCTTCCTTCTTCACTCTTCAGGTTAAGTGTAATGCTTTTTTTGCCGCAGTTATTGGCGGCAAACACTGCACCTGTCCCCTCTATTTTGATATCGAGATGCCTGCCGGGGTCACCGGATTCCGGTTCCACTTTTATCACTTCTGCTCCAAGCTCTGCAAGCCTCTGGGAAGCAAACGGACCAGGGAGATAGTTGGAAAAATCAATCACTCTTATGCCTTTTAACATCTTGCATTCCCTTCTTCCGGCTAGATTTTTCCTTCAGCGAACAGATCCTCCAGCTGCTTTCGAAGCATGAACTTTTGAATCTTGCCGCTCGCATTTCTTGGAAGGGCTTCACAGAATACATATTTTCTAGGGCGCTTATAATTGGCGAGTTCATCACTATTCCTGCACAATTCATCGAGTTCTTCTTCAGACAGTGCCGGATCTTTTTTGACAACGAAAGCTGTGACGGTTTCACCCCAGCGGTCATCTGGCTGGCCGATCACTGCTACATCCAGTACGCCATTATGGGTATATAAAAGATCCTCCACTTCACGGGGATAAATGTTTTCTCCGCCGCTAATGATCATATCGTCGACTCTGTCTTTGACGTACAAAAAGCCTTCGTCATCCAAATATCCGATGTCACCAGAGTGGTACCAGCCTCCATGCATGGCATGTTCGGTTGCCTCGTCCCGATTAAAATAACCACTCATCATGCATGGACCTTTTACGATGATCTCACCCGTTTCTCCCGGAGGCATCACATCATCAGGATCTGATGGACCATTCTCATTCGGCCTTACAATCCTGATCTCATGGTTTAAACAGGTCTGTCCTGCAGATCCTGCTTTCCGGATTTGATCATCTTCTGATAAAAACGTAATCGCCGGACCCATCTCGGTCATTCCATATGCCTGCACCAGAGAGATGCCTAATTTTTCTCGGCATGCATACACAAGAGCAGGAGCCATCGGTGCCGCTCCATACAGTCCCAGCTTCAGGCTTTCCAAATTATAATGGTCTAAGTTTTCCTGCAGCAGCATATTCCACATGGTCGGGGCCGCAAAAAACTTTGTAATTTTCTCTTCAGATATTAACCGCAATACTTCCTTTGCATCAAAGTGATGCAGGATGGTATTGGCAGCACCCACATGCACCCTTGGCAAAAAGGCACAGTGAAGCTCTGCGCAGTGGAACATAGGTGCAGTCACGAGTCCATTGTCACTGCTTTCAACCTTTGTCGCTCCTATAACAATCAGACTTTGTTCAGCCATATCCCTGTGTCTGTGGACTACACCCTTTGGCCTTCCCGTGGTGCCGCTTGTGTACATGATTGCGTACAAATCATTTTCATGTATTTCAATATCTATTTCATCCTTCGATGCTGCATCCACCTTTTCCCGGTAGGATGAAGCGAATGGAGGTGCATTGTCATCAATGTACCAGAACTCTGTATGCGGAAAACGCTTAGCGATGGGGGTAATGCCGGATTCCAGCATTTGTTCAAATAACACTACTTTTGGCTCTGCATCCTGGAGAATATAAGCAATTTCTTCTGACATCAGCCTAAAGTTGATCGGATTAAACACGGCGCCGATTTTTGCACAGGCAAAGAATGCTGTAGCAAGTTCCTCTGTGTTAAAGAGGCAGGTTGAAACCCTGTCACCCTTCCTGACGCCTGCATTTATTAAGGCATTGGCCAATTTATTGATCTCAAGACTCCATTCCTTATAGGTAAAACGCAGATTTTTTCTGACATCATACAGAGCTTCTTTATCCGGAAATTTCCCGGCAGTAAGATCAAAAATTCTTCCTATAGTAGTTGTCATTTTCATTCCTCCCCATTTTTTCAATCTAATCGTTCAATAATAGTCGCATTCGCCATCCCAAGACCTTCACACATCGTCTGCAGTCCATAGCGCCCTCCTGTTCTTTCGAGTTCATGCATCATGGTGACCATCAGCCGTGCACCGCTTCCGCCTAAAGGATGGCCGAGTGCAATGGCACCCCCATTTGGATTAAGCTTTGCCGGATCCGCACCTGTTTCTTTCAGCCAGGCAAGCGGTACAGGAGCGAATGCTTCGTTCACTTCGAACACATCGATGTCCTCAATAGCCAGTCCTGCTTTTTTTAACGCATTTTCTGTTGCAGCTATTGGTCCAGTCAGCATTAAAGTAGGATCTGATCCTACTGCCGTACGTGCAAGGATTTTGAACCTTGGTTTCATACCAAGCTCCTCTGCCTTTTCACGCGACATAATTAATAGGGCTGCCGCTCCATCGCTAATTTGGCTGGAATTTCCTGCATGAATCATACCATTCTCTTTAAAAACAGTTTTTAAGCTTGCCAATACTTCCAGAGAGGTTTCCTTTCTCGGTCCAGCGTCTTCTGTTACCGTCAAAAGCTGTCCATCAGACATTGTCACATCCAATGGTGCAATCTCTCTCTCAAACCGGCCTTCAGCCTGGGCATTTAAAGCCTTCTGATGACTCTCAAATGAATAGCGGTCCAGCTCTTCTCTTGTAAAGCCATATTTTTCAGCAATGCGTTCAGCTGATAAGCCCTGATGGATGATTTCATGTCTGTCTGTCAGTTTTTCACTGAAACCGACCCCCTGATAGCTGGAGCCGATAGGAACACGGGACATGCTTTCGACCCCTCCTGCGATCACAATATCCATATCCCCTGCTAAAATAGCCTGAGCTGCAAAGTGGACAGCCTGCTGGCTGGATCCGCATTGGCGGTCAATGGTTGTACCCGGCACTTCAATCGGAAACCCTGCGATCAATGCTGCAACCCTTGCAATATCCCCTGTTTGCTCGCCTATTTGCGAGACACAGCCAAGAATGACATCATCAATCATTTCCGGCTTCAGGCCTGCACGTTTCACAAGTGCCTTTAACGCTTCTGCAGCCAAATCATCCGCCCTGATGTCCTTTAATAAGCCGTTTTTTCTTCCTACTGGTGTTCTGACCCCTTCGACAATGACAGCTTCACGCATATTTACTCCTCCCTATAAACCCATGTTTTTCGCAATAATCGTTTTCATGATTTCATTTGTGCCTGCATATATGCTGGCGACTGGTATATCTCTGAACCTCCTTGCAATCTCGTATTCTTCCATATAGCCATAGCCGCCATGAAGCTGCATGCATTCAACTGCAATTTTACGGGCATTTTCCGTCAGCTTCCATTTCGCCATGGAGACCTTTGTAACTACATTTATTCCTGCCATATGCTCTGTGATCAGTTGGTCAAGGAACACCCTTCCCATTTCAATATCTGTTGCCATTTCGGCTAGTTTAAATTGGGTGTTCTGAAACTGGCTGACCGGTTTTCCAAATGCCTCGCGATTCTTTACATAATTTATTGTTAAACTAAGCATTTCTTCGGCAGCTACCTGAGCAGCAATTGCCACGACAAGCCTTTCCTGCTGCAGCTTATCCATTAAATATAGAAAACCTTTTCCCTCTTCACCAATCAGATTTTCTTTCGGAACCCTGCAATCTTCGAAAATTAACTCTGCCGTATCCTGACAATGAAGACCGACCTTGTTTAATTTCCTCCCTCTTGAAAACCCTTCTGTGCCCCTCTCGACCGCAAGCAGGCTTACGCCTTTATGCCGGGGGACGGCATTGGGGTCTGTTTTACAGGCTATGATGATTAAATCGGAATGAATTCCGTTGGTAATAAAGGTCTTTTCGCCATTCACTATGTAATGGTCCCCATCAAGCCTTGCAGTCGTTCGGATGCCTGCTAAATCAGAGCCGGCACCAGGTTCGGTCATGGCGATTGCTGTAATGGTTTCACCTGTTGCGCATTTTGGCAGCCACCTTTCCTTTTGCTCATCAGTTCCATAAGCAGTAATGTAAGGTACAACGATATCATTGTGAAGCCCAATTCCCACCATGCCGGAGCCAACCCGCTCCAGCTCTTCATTAATTACTACTGAGAAGCCCCAATCAACATTGCTTCCGCCATACTTTTCTTCGATATCAGGGCATAAAAAACCCTGTTCCCCCAACTTGCGCCAAAACTCACGGGGAATGATCCTGTCCTCTTCCCATTTGTCATAGTTCGGATAGGCTTCTTTCTCTAAGAACTTTCGCAGAGATTCTCTAAAAATTTCATGCTCTTCCTGCAGGTATGTCGCAGCCATACTATGAACCTCCGAAACTAATATTTTTTTGGCATAACACAAAGTATTATCTATCGCCTTTGTAAAGGCTTACAATTATATTGTACAATAATTAACTATATTTTTAGAACATTTAAAATTCATTTTTTAAAAAACTTTCTATCAAGGTTCACTGAGTTACTTCGACTGCATTCGGATGCCGCCATCCAGCCTGATCGTCTCTCCATTCAGCATCGGATTCACTAATATACTTTCAGCCAGCCTGGCATACTCCTCAGGATATCCAAGCCTTGAAGGAAAGGGCACCATTTTCCCCAATGAATCCCTCGCCTCCTGAGGCAGTGATTCAAACATGGGAGTGTTAAACAATCCAGGGGCAATCGTCATTACACGAATCCCATAACCCGAAAGCTCCCTGGCGATCGGCAGGGTCATTCCAACCACTCCTCCTTTGGATGCACTATATGCTGCCTGGCCAATTTGTCCTTCAAAGGCTGCGACTGAAGCCGTATTAATAATCACACCTCTTTCTCCTTGATCATTCGGGTCATTCTTTGCCATTTGTTCAGCCGCCAGACGAATGACATTAAAAGTCCCGATCAGATTAATCATAATGACCTTTTGGAACATGTCCAGAGAATGGACGCCCTTTCGGCCCAGCAGCTTTGCGGCAATTCCGATGCCGGCGCAGTTAACTGCAGTATTAATGCTGCCAAATTGTTCAGAAGCAAATGCCACTGCCCTCTGTACGTCTTCTTCTTTTGTCACATCCGTTTTCATAAAAAGAACATTTTCACCCAGTTCACTGTTAAGGTGAGCTGCCCGATCTTCCGCTAAATCTGCAATAAGGACCTTCCCTCCGCATCCGGCTATTTTTCTCACTGTCGCCTCACCAAGCCCTGAAGCCCCGCCAGTGATTATGGCTCTGCATTCTTTCACTTCCATAATGAACCTCCTTTTATTAATCAGGTTTTCTATGAAGTCATTTCCATTTGCAATGGTGATTTTCCTGCTGAATGGCTGATTAATTATCAATTCTTGTTATTGCACAAAAAAAACAGCTCCTTTTCAGAAGCTGTTTTTCTATGCCAAATTGCGATCAGCAAGAATTTCTCTCAGATGCTGTCTGACCCGATATAGTTTTGTTTTGACAGTGTTTGGGTTGAGATGGAGAATGTCCGCTATTTCTCTTTCTTTCAGTCCATGCTTTGTTTTAAGCAGGAAAACCCTTTTCTGTTCATAGGAGAGGGAATCCACATAAGCGTATATCTGCTCTTGAAGCATATTGATCTCTGCTTCCTGCCCGGTATCGCTGTACCTGCTTTGCATGCAGTTTTCAAAATCAACGGAATCCTGTATCCTCTCATTAGTCCTTCTTTCTTTTCGCACAAAATCTATTGCGGTTCTGGTCGCTATTGAAGATAACCATGATCCCAGCTTATCCTGATCATCTATGCTGTCCATTTTTTTATAAGCCTTGATCAGTGTTTCCTGTACCACATCCTGTGCCAGATAATGATCCCGGGTTATGCTGTAAGCAATATGATAAAGCCGCTTATTGTAGAGTCTGCAGATTTCCCTCATATCCATTGAAGGTTTTTTCACTGTAATCCCCCTCTCCTGTAAACTTCTCCCGAATTTATTGGAGCCGTTCTTTTATAAAATCCGGCACTGTTTTTTCAGTAAAGCTCTTAATATCAATTGATCTTTGTTCATCAAAATAGAAGGCAATAATGTAGTCACCTTCAATGTTTCCGTTTGAATTCCTCAAACCGCTTTCTATTTGTTCCTTATCCGTAATTTTGATGGAGGATTTGCTGTCAGCCATCTCTTCAAAAACTTCCTCATAAGAGTACCCTTCCGCAAAGTTAATATCGATTTCCTCCGCTTTTACAGCCAGTGCATAAGAAATATCATTGCTATTCACTTTTGCATCATTCAGCAATGACTTTTCTTCCAGCCATTTCTCAAATCTTGTATAAGAAGGATTCCAGGTCATATAAGCTTTTTTGCTGTCATTATAGTAAATCTCAATATGCGCATATGGATCGTCAATTCCCTGAAGCTCATCATAAGAAGCAGCATCCACTTCCTCAGTCAGTATCTCAACAGCTTCTTTTAGTTTTTCTCTATCTGTAATGACAGCCCGCTTTGAAACTGGCCCGGACGGGGTAATCGTGATTTTCGTAGTATCATCTGCTGATACCTGATAGATTTCATTTGTTGCCATTTTATATTCATCCGATTCATAAATCAGCTTAAGAAATGGCTTATATTCCCTTTTGTTAAAGCTGTAATCGCGGACCAGCTTTTCGCCATTCTTCAGTTCATACACAATAAAAACGGATCCGCGGCCTGAAACCTGAGCCTGTCTGTTTTCATCCTTTACCAGCTTTTCATGAAACCTTCTGACCAAATCAATATTCTCGTATTCTTTTAAGTATAGCGGTTCCTCATGATCAATATCATTATAAAGGTGAAAACTCTCGCTGAAATGGACCCGCTCAATCTCATTACTCTGCGGTATGCTTTTTTCATACTGAGTCAAGTCAAATTGGAATAAGAGGAATAAAACCGCCATTATGGCTGTATAGACCATCAATCCTTTTACATGAATAGTCACTCGCCATGATTTCTGAAGAACCATTTCGGCCGCTGTATATCCAATCAACGCTCCAAACACATATCCCGCTATTATCCAGCTCGTTCCGCCCTGCATCTCACCGAAATAACCTCCCCCGAGGAGCATCGCGCAAAACGTTACACCAAATTTAAAAATGGGCTTTGTTAACGGAAAAACAAGCGCGTGGGAAACGGCCTCCATTTTTCTCCTTTTATAGATCTGCAAGCCAAGAAAATACAGAGACACAATAAGTATCAGATAAACGGCAGTCTCCACATTTGACGGTGTGCGCATATTCATTTGCGTAAATGCAATCAAGGGAGAGAACTTTTCTAATTTGCTTTCCATGTAATATTGGCCAGGAAAGCCGAATAAATAGAAAGGCAAATTAATAGAAACTAAAATGATCAGTCCAACAGGGAGCAGGAGAAAGATATAAGTTAAGGCACCCTGTACCGCCGATAATCCCGTCAGCATTCCGACAGAGACACCTGCAAGGTAAATCACAATATTAAATAAAAGAGTGATGCCCACCCAATTGAGGATCTCCCCCATTGAATAAAAATCCTGCAAATTCATAGGCTGGTAAAGAACCAGGACAATTAAAGCAATGAGTATAACCGGCAAAATTAAGAACAGGATTCCTGTTAAAGCATATTGATGGAAAATGGACTCCCTTTTAACCGGCAGACTGTGTATTAAATCGCTATATTGTTTTACCTGTGTATATCTGAATAAGAACACAGACAAGGCCACCGGTACTGATATATTAAATATAATTTGCAGCTGGAAGCTGTATTGAAACAGATTGTCAATGTCCAGGAATTTCCGCTGTTCCTCTGAAGAATTCATTATGATATCAAGAGGAATGGCAAAGAACAGACCGAGAAAATATAAAATGGAAATCCAGCCGATACTTCTGAAGATCGTTTTTATAATTTCCTTTTTAATCAAGAATGTTTTGGACTGCATATCCAATGTCCCCCATTTCATAAATGAAAATCTCCTCTAATGTCAGGGGAAGCATATCGAATATCACTGGTTTAAATTGTTCTACATATGACGATATTTCCTTCGCATCTCCTTTTACAATGCAGATCATGATGCTGCCTCTTTTTTCTTTATAAAGGATTTTCAGCGGGTCGAAAATGGCTGGTACAGATCCTTTAAAGGCAACCTGAATTTTATGAGTATCTGTTTTAAGGTCATCAAGATCTTTTTCCAGAATCATCCGTCCATTATGCATAATGCCAACAAAATCACATAGATCTTCAACTTCGCGAAGATTATGAGAGGAAATAAGAATGGTCATTTCTCTTTCAGCAACCTCATCAATCAGCAGGCTTTTCACTTTCTTCCTCATTACGGGATCAAGCCCGTCCATAGGCTCATCCAAAATTAACACTTCCGGCCTGGCAGACAAAGCAAGGATAAAAGCAGCCTGCCGCTGAATACCTTTGGAGAATCTATGAATCTTTTTATGTATATCCATTTCAAAAATGGCAGCCAGATCTTCAAAGCGTTCTTCATCCCACATGCTGTAAATATTTTTATAGAATTGCGCCATCTGCTTAACGGTATATTGAGGCAGAAAATAGGGATGATCCTGAATAAAAAAGATCTTATTTTTCATTTGCGGGTTTTCGAACACCGGCTGGCCGTCAATGGCAATGCTTCCTTCATCCTCTGCATAAATGCCTGCCAACAGCTTTAAAAGTGTTGTCTTACCGGCTCCATTGGATCCAAGCAAGCCGTATATGGACCCTTTATTCACTTCGATGCAGACATCTTCGACAGCATCCATCTCCTCGAAGGATTTCCGCACGTTACGGATTTTGATCATCGTCTATCCCTCCTCCTATAGCTGCTTCTATTTCCTGAATGAGCTTGTATAATTCATTTTTTGTGATTCCAAGGTACAAAGCTTCTGATAAAAGCTTTGAAATTTCATTTTTCACTTTTTCTATTTTTTCGCTGTTCAGATTGGGTGTCGCTGCACTGACAAAACTGCCCTTCCCTTTTATGGAATAAATATAGCCCTGGGACTCAAGCTCCCTATATGCCTTCTGAATGGTATTAGGATTGATCGTCAGCTGCTGGGCCAGCATGCGAACGGAAGGCAGCTGTTCATCTGCTGTTAAGACCTCTGTGATGATCAGCTCTTTAAGCCGCTCAACCAGCTGTTCATATATAGGTTTTCGGCTCCTTACATCCAATTCAAACATGCTTGCCCTCCCATCTGTATGCAGTGTACTATGATTCCTAGTACAGTTAACACAGTTAGATTATATTACAAGTAATTGGAAAAGAGAAGGGGGAAATTAAACTTTTTATAAAAAGAAAAAAACTGGTTCAGCCAAAGGGCTAAACCAGTCCAAAGTGTTCTTATTTAGCAGATTTCACATTCACCGGTGGCGGAGGCAAAATCATGTTGGAACGCCTGTTATTTGTTGCAATTATATAAACAGCTGCGACTGCTATGGCAACTGCAATGAAGGAACCGATATTGAAAATCCCTTTTTGCGAATACCAGACAATCGAGTAACCTACAGATCCTGCCAGCAGGGCGTAGTAGAAGAATGGGAATAACGTTTTGCGGATGACAGCGCCTTCTTTTCCGACAAGTCCCACAACAGCTGATGCAGCAACGACGTTATGCACACAAATCATGTTCCCAGCTGCTCCTCCGACTGCCTGAAGGGCTACAATCCAGGTTGCATCCACCCCGATCTGTGAGCCGACGTCATATTGGAATAATGCAAACATCATATTACTGACGGTATTACTTCCGGCAATAAAGGCACCGATGCCCCCAATGAAGGTGGCAAAAAACGGCCAGAATTCTCCCGCAAGCGCCGCAGCACCGTTCGCGAGCTCGATCGGCATCTGATTATAGCCTGCTTCTCCCCCGCCGGTGTTGATAAATACCTGTACCATCGGAACCGTGAAAATTAAGGCTGTTGAAGCAGCTACAGTGGTCTTTCCTGAATCTGCCCAGGCTTTTTTGTATGAACTTGCATTCATTCCATGGATGAAATATGTGATAACAGATACAAGAATAAAAATCGTTCCCGGCAAATACAGCGGCTGGAAGCTTGAAGTGATGCCGGAATCAAAAATGTTTTCAAATTTGACCGTCCACGCCTGAAGCCACTCTAAAAATGGAAGCGATTTCAGTCTCGACATTACTAAAAACAGGCCGACTAAAACATATGGCGTCCATGCACGCATCATGCTCATGCTTCCGCTCTTGTGAGCAACAGCTTTAATTTCCAGCTTTCCAGTCCATTCAGGATTCCACTTGGATTTCTCTTCGAAATCCCAAACCTGATCCTTTGGCGGCATAAGAAAGCCTTTTTTAGCTGCAAAAACAACAATTGCTAAACCAGCTAATCCCCCGATCATAGATGGGAATTCAGGTCCAAGGACATTTGCTACAATAACGTAAGGGATTGTCATGGCAAAAGCTGCAAAAAGTGCAAACTTCCAGATTTTTATCCCTTCCGTAAATGATTTATTTTTGCCGAAAAATCTTGTCATTAAAGCTACTACAAATAAAGGAATTAATGTTCCCGCAATCATGTGGAGAATAGCTACTTGTCCGGCGATTTGAGTTACTAATCCAAGCAGGTTATCGGTAAGGCTGGCATTGCCAGATAAACCGGTCTGAACGCCGACAAGCATCGGTGTGCCTACAGCACCAAATGACACCGGTGTACTTTGAATGACCATTCCGGCAATAACTGCGGCCATAGCCGGAAAACCAAGGCCAACTAAAAGCGGAACAGCTACTGCGGCTGGAGTACCAAACCCGGATGCGCCTTCAATGAAAGAACCAAACAGCCAGGCGATGATAATTACTTGTATTCGGCGGTCAGGCGATATATCTGTGAATCCCTGACGAATGGTTTTTAAACCGCCGCTTTCCTGAAGGGTATTTAGAAGCAGAATAGCGCCGAAAATAATATAAAGAAGTGTTCCGGCGACAACCAGGCCATTGATGGATGCAGCGGCAACTTTGGCCCCTGAAACTTTCCATACCAATAGAGCAAGAACTACTGCTACAAGGTATGAGATTGGCATCGCCTTACTTGCCGGCCATCTCAATCCGACAAGAAATACTGCAACTGCAATAATTGGCAATAAAGATAGTAAAGCTAACATTCCAGTACTCAAATTACGTTTCCCCCTTTGTTTTGTAATAGCGAACAATGATTGCACTTTGTTGCGGATAGCAAAACATGTTATATAACTATAATGGTTTTGTTATACAACATGGCATTAGGCTTATTTACATTATACAAACATTTTTTATAATTTCAATAATATTTGGAAAATTTAATCTATGTATTTACACAAAAATATTTGTATGTATATACAAAAAAATTAGCTCAATATATCTTTTTATCGAGATATATCGAGCTAATTACTAATTGATTCGGCTTACATGACCAAGACGTGCGGAAATGCCTTGTCCTGTCCTTACCATTATGGATTTTAATGCATCAAGCCGATCATCTGTCATCCTCATGGTCGGGCCTGAAATACTGACTGCAGCAATAACCTTGCCAAGGTGGTCAAAAATAGGAACGGCAACACACGTAATTCCGTATTCATTTTCTTCCAGATCAAGAGCATATCCTTTTTGCCTTACCTGACCCAATTCTTTCATGAAATCGTCTTTATCCGTTATGGTTTTATCTGTATGGACCGGCATCCCTTTTCTTTCAAGAATATCGGACACAATGCTTGAAGGCAGGTGTGCCAGAATGGCCTTGCCGACAGATGTGCAATGCATCGGAGCGCGCTTCCCGACTTTTGAATGCATTCTTAATGTCTCGTTGCCCTCAAGCTTCTCGATGTACACAACCTCTCCCTGATCGTAAACGACTAAATGAATGACTTCATTTGTTTCATTTTCAAGCTCCTGCAGAAAAGGCCTTGCTTCTGCACGCAAATCGATTGATTCAAGCAGCTTTGAACTGATCTCGAGGAATTTATACCCTAATTTGTACTTGCCGGTTTCGGTGTCCTGCTCTATATATCCATACTCAACCAGGGTAGATAGAATACGATAAACAGAGCTTTTGTTGATGTCGATCTGATTGGCAATTTCCGTTACACCAAGACCGGTTTTTTTCAGGCTGATCAATGTAATTATATCCAACGCCCTGCTGACGGACTTGACCATATTTTCTCTTTCCACAATACTCACCTCAGGTGCAAATACCATAATTCAATCTACTTGAATTATACCGTTTTTGCGCTTTCACGTGCCACTGCAAATGTATTGCGCAGTGTTCCTATCTCTTTGATTTTACATTCGATAACATCACCTGATCTGACCATCTCAGCTCCAACAGGACTTCCTGTAAGGATTACGTCACCCGGCTTTAGTGTCATGACATTTGACAGGTAGGAAATCATTTTACGAATTGGAATAATCATTAGATCTGTGCTGCTGTTCTGTTTTTCTGTGCCGTTTAATTTTGCTTCAACCTTTACCTCAAACGGATCCAGTTCAGTTTCGATTACGGGACCCAGCGGAGTAAAACTGTCAAAGGATTTGCCAATTGTCCAATGTCCATCATTATGGAAAAATTGCGGAGCAGTCACATCATTCCCCACTGTGTAGCCGAAAACATAATCAAGTACATCTGACTCTGCTACATTTTTTGCTTCTCTGCCAATGACGACAGCCAGTTCTGATTCGAATTTCACCTCTTCAATGCCTTCAGGTATGATAATATCCTCATCTGGTCCAATAACAGAAGATACAGGCTTGAAGAAGAATACAGGAATTTCAGGGAGTGTCTCAGGCAAATCCGATTTTTCGGACACATAGTTGGCTCCAATTCCAATGATCTGATTAGGAACCAGGGGCGCAAGCTGTTTTGCTTCATTTTGGGAAAAGCTCTGTCCTGTATACTCCCAGTCTCCGAAAATATCCCCTTTAATTTCTTTATAAATACCCTCTTCTAATACTCCTGCTTGTACTTCTCCATTAACTTCAAATCTTGTAAATTTCATTATTCTTCCACTCCCCTCAAGTACTTTAAGTCTGAATTAGAAAATGCTCTTTTGAATAAAATGTTTTTTTTCGCCAACAATGTTGTCCGTTGATTTCCGCTCAAGGGTGCTCGCTTTCCGCGTGGCTGGCAGTGAGCCTCCTCGACGCTGCGCGTCTGCGGAGTCTCATCTTCCGCTGCAATCAACTCAGCGAATAATATACATAAAGTAACAAACCTTGTGAGAACAGTCTTAGAAAAACAGGGCACCTGCATGCCCTGTTCTGAAATTATTACTGTTTAACAGCGTATTTTGACTTCGCTTCAAGACGGCGGCGGTGCAGAATTGGTTCTGTATAGCCGTTTGGCTGATCATAGCCTTCGAAAACAAGGTCACATGCTGCCTGGAATGCAACCGATTGATCGAAATCAGCTGCCATTAGGCGGTATGCGGTATCTCCACTGTTTTGTTCATCAACTACCTTAGCCATTTTCTTAAGTGTCTCAAGCACTTGTTCCTTCGTGCAGATGCCATGGTGAAGCCAATTGGCAACATGCTGGCTCGAAATCCTTAATGTCGCACGGTCCTCCATTAAACCAATATTATTGATATCAGGTACTTTGGAACAGCCGATGCCCTGCTCAACCCAGCGTACCACATATCCGAGGATACCCTGTGCGTTGTTTTCCAGTTCTTCCTGGATCTCCTCTTGAGTCCATTGCGGATTTTCTGCAACAGGTATCTGCAGAATTTCGTCACGAAGGTCTGTAACTTCCTCCAGCAGCTTGTTTTGCACCTTCTGAACTTCTACCTGATGGTAATGCAAGGCATGAAGGGTGGCTGCAGTTGGAGACGGTACCCAGGCAGTATTAGCGCCGGCGTTCAAATGGCCGATCTTTTGCTCCATCATATCTGCCATCATATCAGGCATAGCCCACATGCCTTTTCCAATTTGCGCACGTCCCTGGAAGCCTGTTTCAAGGCCTGTATTGACATTGGATTTTTCATAGCCTTTTAGCCAGGCTGTGGCTTTCATATCATTCTTTCGGATCATCGGGCCAGCTTCCATGGAAGTGTGCATCTCATCCCCGGTACGATCAAGGAATCCGGTGTTTATGAAAACAATGCGCTCCTTTACTTCACGGATGCAGGCTGCAAGATTCAAGGAAGTACGGCGCTCCTCATCCATTACACCTATTTTCAATGTGTTCCGCTCCAGTCCAAGCAGATCTTCCGTCCGGTCGAATAACTCGTTTGCAAAAGCAACCTCTTTGGAACCGTGCATTTTTGGCTTAACAATATAAATGGATCCCTCAGATGTGTTTTGGTATGGTCCATTTCCAAGCAATGTATGCTTCCCAATCAAGGAAGTAACTACCGTATCGAGGATCCCTTCCTGCACTTCATTACCGTCTGCATCCAAAATAGCGTTAATGGACATTAAATGTCCTACATTCCTGACAAACATCAATGAGCGTCCAGGTAATGAAAACTCCTTCCCTTCAGCAGACACATATGAACGGTCAGGATTCAATGTGCGTGTCATTGATTTAGAGCCCTTTGTGAAGGCTGCGGAAAGGTCACCTTTCATTAAACCGAGCCAGTTGCGGTATACAAGGACCTTGTCTTCAGCATCAACTGCTGTTACTGAATCCTCACAGTCCATAATTGTGGTAATTGCAGCTTCAAGTAAGACATCCTTCACTCCGGCATCATCCGTTTTTCCAATTGGGTGGCTTCTGTCAAACTGAATCTCAAAATAAAGGCCATTATTCTTTAAGAGTACTGCAGAAGGCTGATCCGGCTCTCCCTGGTATCCGGCAAACTTTACCTCTTCTTTTAGTTTTGCAGTTTCCCCATTGCTCAGCACAACTGCCAGTTTCCCTTCATCAACCTTGTACTGTACAGCGTCTTTATGCGAACCGCTTGAGAGAGGAACGGTTTGGTCAAGGAATTCCCTGGCAAACGCAATAACCTTTTCTCCCCTTACAGGATTATATCCGCCGTCCCTATTTGCCCCGTTTTCTTCACTGATTGCATCTGTGCCGTATAGTGCATCGTACAAGCTTCCCCACCGGGCATTTGCAGCATTGATCGCATATCTCCCGTTATTAACTGGAACGACCAATTGCGGTCCGGCCTTCACAGCTACTTCTTCATCGACATTTTCTGTAGTAATTTTAAAATCTTCGGCTATTGGCTCAAGATAGCCGATCTCTTCCAAAAATGACTTATAGCTATTAAAATCAAAATTCTGGTTTTCCCTGTGCCAAGTGTTCAGCTTATGCTGAATTTCATCACGCTTTGCAAGCAATGCTTTATTTTTAGGGGTCAGATCATTTATAAGCGCTTCCAAACCTGACCAGAATTGCTCCTGATCCACGCCGCTTCCCGGCAAAGCCTCGGAATTAATAAATTCATAGAGCTCCCTTGCAACCTGCAGGCTTCCTGTTTTCACATAGTTCTCCATTATTCATTTCCTCCTCTGATTGCTGCTTTTAATTTCCGCTGTTTCTTATTACAAAACAGCGTTTCTAACTTTCTCTTAAAAAAATAATAGCATGTTTTCAAAAGTATTTTCAATAATTTTCACACAATTTTATGCTTCTCTGATTTCAATGCCAGCCTTTCACCAGAAAAGGCTGGCCATTTTTTATGAAATTGCCTGGGCCTTCATCTCTTTCTTAACTTCAGCACATCTGCCCGGCGATGGGAACAGCTTTCCTGCATTTAAAAGATTATGAGGATTAAAGACTTCCCGGATCTCTGTCTGGGCAGCGATTTCCTCTTCTGTGAAAACAAAGCGCATTTCTTCCCGCTTCTCAATACCGACGCCATGTTCTCCAGTAATGGTCCCTCCAACATCCGCGCATACCTTCAGACATTGGCTTCCAGCTTCAAGCGCTTTCTCTGATTCACCTGGTATCCGTGCATCAAAAAGTACAAGGGGATGAAGATTTCCGTCTCCTGCATGAAAAATATTCGCAATCCTTAAACCCGATTCACTGCTGATCTGATTGATTTTGCTTAAAACCTCAGGCAGCCTGCTTCGGGGAATAACCCCATCCTGAACCAGATAATCAGGAGAAATGGCTCCCATGGCACCAAAGCCCGTCTTCCGGTTCGCCCACCATCTGGCTCTTTCCTCTTCACTTCCGGCCGCCCGTACTTCACGAACATTCCTCTTTCGGCATACCTCCAGGATCTGGTCAATCTGTTCCTGAATTCCCGCAGCAATCCCATCCACTTCAATCAGGAGAACTGCTTCGATATCTTTTGGATGGCCTACCGGAAAAGCAGCAGCTTCCACCCCTTCAATAGCAGTTTTATCCATCATTTCAAGGGCTGCCGGCACGATACCTGCAGAAATTATGTCTGATACAGCCTGGCTTCCATCATCAACCCGGTCAAAGTAAGCAAGAACAGTCTGTTTTCCTTCAGGATTTTTCAGAACCCTGACTGTTATTTTTGTCACTATGCCAAGGGTTCCTTCAGAGCCTGTAATCAGACCAAGCAAATCATATCCCGGAGCATCCGGAATACCGTCTTTACCAATTTCCACTATTTCGCCATTAGGCATGACCACTTCAAGTCCAAGAATATGGTTTGTCGTAACTCCGTATTTCAGACAATGAGCACCGCCGGCATTTTCTGCGACATTGCCCCCAATTGTACAGCAATATTGGCTGGATGGATCTGGCGCGTAATAATATCCTTTATCAGATATGGAATTAGTGAGTTTCAGATTGACAAAACCAGGTTCTACAACGGCACGGCGATTTTCCAGATCTACGCTGATAAGCTTTTTCATCCTGACCATACTGATAATGATTTCTCCATTAAGAGGTATGGCTCCGCCGCTGAGCCCTGTTCCTGCTCCCCTTGCCAGGAAGGGAAGCTCGTTTTCCGAGCAATATTTTACAATCTCCGCCACTTCTTGTGTGTTTTTAGGAAAAACGACTGCCTTCGGCAAATGTTTATGAATCGTAAATCCGTCACAGTCATAGGCAACAAGATCTTCTTTCAGGTAAAGAATGGAACGGGCACCGCCAACGATATCAGCCAAATTTAAGATGTGTTTGTCCTTTGATTTAACCCGGTCTTTTGCTTTCACTCTTCTCCCTCCCTCATACTGTCTTCCTTCTTATAAGCCCAGTCCAGAAGCTGGACAGTATGGACGATTTTCTGGTTTCTGCCGTATTTTTGAACTCCCATTGCCATCTGCAGCATACAGCCGGGATTCCCCATAGAGATCATTTCCACATCATCGGGAACATTCTCCATTTTGCTCTCAAGGACTGCATTGGCCATTTCCGGATTGGTAATATTGTAGATTCCTGCACTTCCGCAGCAGCGGTCTGAATTAGGCATATGAACCATGTCTACACCTGGAATATCAAGGAGAATATCCCGCGGCTGCTGACGAATCCCCTGTCCATGGGCTAAATGGCAGGCATCATGATACGTAATTCTGGTGTTCATCTCAGCCTTTGGCTTTTCATAGCCTGTTTCATGAAGAAATTTTGAGATATCCTCTACCTTTTCCGAAAACTCTTCCGCCTTTGCATGCATTTCCGGATCTTCCTTAAATAATTCTGCGTATTCCTTCATCATGCACCCGCAGCCGGCAGCATTAACAATCACTTTATCAAAGTCCTTGAATGCCTCCATATTCTGTTTTGCCAGCTTCCTGCCCATATCACGGTCTCCCGCGTGAACATGCAGGGCACCGCAGCACGTCTGATTTTGGGGAATGACAACATCATTTCCATTCCTGGTCAGTACATTGATAGTGGATTCATTAATATCGCTGAACATGACATCCATTACACAGCCGGTCAGCATGGCAACTTCCTGCTTTGTCTCCCCTGTTGCTTTAATTACTTTTACGTCTTTATATTTCTTTTTAACAGGCTCTTTCA
Organism: Cytobacillus sp. SAFR-174; assembly: GCF_051964675.1. NCBI lineage: Bacteria > Bacillati > Bacillota > Bacilli > Caryophanales > Bacillaceae > Cytobacillus > Cytobacillus sp. SAFR-174. The sequence continues at coordinate 83,856 of NZ_JBQCMZ010000008.1, forward strand.
CTTCAGGCATGATGGATTCCATATCTACGAGGTGCTGCGGCATGACATTGATTAATTTAGTTTTGCGGACGGCTTTTTGCATTCCGCTTTTTTGATAAAATCTCAGAAGGCTGCCGAGCGTATTTAAGCGATTCTGGTGCGGGAATAGATCATGAAGAAAAAACTTGCTGATGGCTCCTTTTACACCTGTCAATGGCATTGCCTGACGAATCTGCCCCCGTGCTTCCTCAATCAAACCTCCCACATCCACATCAGCCGGGCATGCAGTTGTACAGGCGCGGCAATCCAGACATTGAAACACAGGGTCCATGAATTGCTCATTTACTTGAAGCTTCCCTTCTGCCACTGATTTGATTAAGTGAACACGCCCCCTCGGGGAATGCTGTTCCTGGCCCGTCTGTTCATATGTCGGGCAAGATTCCAGACACATGCCGCAATGGACACAGTCAGCCCATTTCTTCTCATCGGGCGGATCGCTCCATAAATAGTTTCCTAATCCTGACGTACATGGCGGTTCTTGCTTTAAATCGAGTTCCCGCACACTCATTTAAATCCCTCCTATAAATCTGTTTGGATTTAAGGTTTTATTTGGATCCACCTTTGTTTTAATGCCCTGCAGCAAAAAGAAATAAGAAGGTTTATTGCCCCATACCTCCACTTTTTTCCGGAGCTCGAATGGCAGATGTTTGACAATTGCATAGCCGCCGGCTTTTTCAGCAATCTGCCTTACCAGTGTGACTGCATTGGCGACATCAGACTCTGCACCTCTGATCGTTACTTGACTCAATCCGTGGCCAAGTCCTCCATGCGACTCGATTTTTACATTAAATCGGTCCTGGAGTAGTTCTGTTTCCTTTAACACGCTTACCGCTTCAAGATTTACAGTTCCAATTTTAAGGGTGGCTTCGGTTTGGATTGGCAATTCCCCATCTAATCCATTGGGGATGTGCCTGTAAAAACGGTGCCAAAACAATTCCGCTTTTTCCTTTGGATTTATAAACAATTCCGCATCATCAGGCAGCATATTTCTCACGAATTCTTCCTGATAGCGGACAGAGCTTTCCACATCTTCAAAACTCATCGCTATAGTGTAGGCGTTTATTCCGGCAAGCTTATCAGAAAGTACAGGATTCAGCAGTTCAAGCGAGACGGGTTCAATCATAGAATCCAAAACCTTCACTGCAAAAGCTTTAGTACCCTCCTGATTCCCTTTTGGAAAAGAAACAAGAACCAGGCTTTCGCATTTAGGTATAGGACGAAGCTTTAAGGTGATTTCAGAAATGACACCAAGTGTGCCCATTGCCCCTATAAATAGTTTATTCATATCATAGCCGGCCACATTTTTTACGACTCTTCCACCAGATCGGATTACTTTCCCATCCGGGTATACAGTCCTTAAACCAATGACTGCATCACGGGCTGAACCGTAGCCCAATCTTTTGGGTCCGCTTTCATTTGCAGCAATAATCCCGCCTATTGTGGCATTTTCAGGCCAATAAGGATCGAGGGATATTTTTTGATTATGCTGTGCCAGATAATCCTGAAGGTCTTTAAAGCGAGTTCCCGCTTTTACTGTTAAAGTCATATCACCGGGCGTGTGTTCCACAATCCCTGTATATTTTTCAAGCGATAGAAGTATATCCGTTTTTTCGGTTAAGCCACCGAACCCCCGTTTTGTGCCGCCGCCCATTATGGTAATGGTTAAACCATTCGAATCTGCATGCTTAAGTACAGCTGCAATTTCCTCTTCTGTTTCCGGAAAAACAACCATATCTCCGGAATTGCCAAATGGGTTTGAAGCTTCACTTTTACTAATCTGGTCTTCTCTAAAATAATTTTTTAAAGCACTTATCGATTCTGCTGCAATCAACCTATCCACCGCCTCTTGTTTCGTAATAACAAACAATGTTTCTGGTAATTTCCAAAAAACATCATTGCTCCTGAAGGATACTCATCTGCAATAGTTTCTCAACCAATTCTAAATGGTCAACCATGTTTTTATGTGCCTGATCGGGCTGCTTATTCTTAATAGACAAATAGATTTCCAAATGCTGCTCCTCAATTTTTCTCGCAATGTCAGCCCGTGTTTCAAGGTAATGGTGAAAATCAATCATGGACTTTTTCAATGTTTCAGAAATGAACTGTACAAATTGGATAAGGATATCATTACCTGCTGCACGGGCAATGGCCATGTGAAACTGGTAGTCCTCCTCCCATCCATGGAGAGCTGCATCTGAAATAAGTCTCTTCATCAGTGCCAAATCCTCTTCCGACCTATTTGCAGCTGCCATTTCAGCAAGCCCTGTTTCCACCATTTTTCTTGCCTGGAACAACTCCTGGATGTCTTTTATGTCCGGATGCAAATGCGGATTGTTAAACAGCTTAGAAGAATCAAACCTGGTTATATAAGTGCCTTCCCCCTGCTTAACCTGAACAATCCCTTTGCCCTGCAAAGAGGTTAAGGCGTCTCTGACAGCTGACCGTCCTACACCAAATAATTCACACAGCTCTCTTACTGAAGGGAGCTTATCTCCAGGTTTAAAGGATCCTTTGGCAATCATATCTTCAATTTGCTCAGCAGCAATCTCAGAAATTTTGCGTGTTGAAATCTTTTTCACATTCATCCTCACGCCCCCTTTCTTTGCAGACATCACATATCTGATAAGTTATTTGTTATTTACTATTTAATCATGCTTAATTGTAATAATCAATAAAATATTTTGAATTTATTAAAAATTCTCTTGTTTGGATGGGTGGAGTTGTGTTTGAGCGCTGGAGGAACTTCGGACTAAGGGGGAGGTAATCTAGGAGATTGGGTCTGAACTTAGAGCAACTTCTGACTCAGATAGAGGAAATCTTGTAAACTGAGTATGAACTTAGAGCAGCTTCTGACTCAAATAGAGGAAATCTAGGAGATTGAGTCCGAACTTGGAGCAACTTCTGACTCAGATAGAGGGAATCTAGGAGATTGAGCCCGACCTTGGAGCAGCTTCTGACTCAAATAGAGGAAATCTAGGAGATTGAGTCCGAACTTGGAGCAACTTCTGACTCAGATAGAGG